>JBEQLH010000335.1:0-3096 GCA_040326075.1 Anaerolineales bacterium | reverse complement strand
GTACCTGTCGGTTCCTCACGAGTTGAACTGGTTGATCAAGTTATCTGTCCTGCACTTGAGTGATGATCGCTCATGTAGCTGAACATCCTGACTCACGTGGTCAGTGCAAATCCCTTCATCAAACTATATACGAATAGAATAGCTGATCTGGAACTAGGGACTCCTGAATTTGTGACCCTTCAAGACAAATTTTTTGAGGTCGAGAGAAGATAGTCGTATGCTCCCTGACCTAACTCAACCCATTGTATAATTACTCCATGCCTGATATACCTACTGAAGAGATTGTCCTGTTAGCTGAAAACGATCTTCCAATGGATTCAGCATGGCTGTTCCCTGAATATGATTTCGCGGGAATGAATCTCGAAGATTATCGAGGGGTAATCATAGAACGGATTCTTGAGCGGGGATCCTGGGATCAAATTCGGTGGCTATTCAAAACTTATGGTGAACCATTAGTAGCCAAATGGGTACAAAGACATGGATTTCGGTTGTTATCAAAACGGTCATTCGCACTGTGGCGAATTTCACTCGGTGTCGATGATTACTCGGTACCTGCTTGGATGATCACAGCTAAAGACATGGAACCATGGTAACTTACCACAACAACGCGATTACAGAATCTTGCCGCCAAAGTCTCGTGCAGTTGCGCGATAAAAACTTTATTCAAGATTTTTATTTAGCAGGCGGCACCGCACTTGCCTTACAGATTGGCCACCGGATTTCGACTGATTTGGATTGGTTTAGCACGACAAACCCTCTCCTAGACCTTCAGAGGAAGCAAATTAAGGAAGCTCTAAAGTCAAGTGGAAATTTTGAAACTGTCTCCGAGCAAGATGGCTCACTTTTTTGTCGTCTTTATGATACTGATACAAGTTTCATAAATCAACATCACCTACTTTTAGAACCTACAGTTGAATACCAGGG
Organism: Anaerolineales bacterium; assembly: GCA_040326075.1. GTDB lineage: Bacteria > Chloroflexota > Anaerolineae > Anaerolineales > UBA4823 > PFL25. The sequence continues at coordinate 2,172 of JBEQLH010000335.1, read as the reverse complement.
AATTGAACTGGCTACCCCAATTGATATTGGGCTCATGAAGCTAGCTGCGATCGCATCACGTGGTACTCGCCGCGATTTCATTGATATCTACTGTATGCGAGACAACATATCGCTTGAAAATTTGTTCGATCTTGCACCGAAAAAATACCTTGATCGACCTCAATTTCTGACCGTTTCCATCAGAGCTCTGGCTTACTTTGAAGATGCCGAACAACAACCGATGCCCAGAATGCTTATCCCTGTCGCGTGGGAAGATGTACGCATATACTGCGAAGATGCTTCTCGAAAATTGGCGAGACGCTTAAGTGGGTTGAGCTGACTTACATCAAATACAATTTCTCAAAAAGACCTCCCCAATCTCAGAATCCCTGCTCATAATCACACAAATTTGCAACTTACTCAAGTTCTTATTGACTATGCCCAACGTCAGGAGTGGTTGGATAGCCATCGGAAGCGACAATTCTCCCATGTCCCAATCCGGTAAGTTTTGGAATGTTCGTCTTGCTAACTGATTCAGGTCACAAAAACCAATAAATATCTGTAAACACATGCGCGGTTATTTTTGGCTTGAAGGTTAGAGGATAAGGGAATCAATATCCGAACATTATGGGATATAATATATCTTAAATATCGTCTAATTTACAATTTGAGAGGAGATTATCATGGTTTTAGTACGCTTCGTGTTCCAAGCCAAGTGGAGAAACGCGCAGAAAGTGGTTGATGAATTTAAAAAGAATGCGGAGATGATGCAGAGCGTCCTCGGTCCTGATATGCACGGCCGCATTCTGACAGATTTGAGCGGACCATTTGACACGGTCGTTCAAGAGTTGGAAGTCGAGAGCCTGGCAGAGTGGGAACGGATCAGAGCAGCAATGTTCAACAACCCCGAATTCCAGCAGGCTCAGGAAAGCGGAGAAAGTCCTTATAAATCTGGACGCACGGAATTCTATACGATTGAAGAGGCTTTCTAGTTTTTGTTGGGGGTAGCTTCATGTCAAATTTCACAAGCCCTCAGTACGCTTGTGAGGGCTTTTCCTTGACCCTCTCTTGCGTGAGTCCCCCACCAACTAAATAATCATCTCCCAAATAATTGAGTATGGAAAGGCAGCTATCATCTAATATAATTGGATAACTAGAGTAAATTAGCTTGAACTCGGAAAGGATAAGTATAATGAAGGGCTAGTTTACACTCGTTCTGAGAGGAGTGAGCGCCGGACAATAACCGCCTTCTCAATTGTTCAAAAATCATCTGATATGACTGGAGTTAGATCCAAACCATAAAAGGGGAAGTTCATATGTCACAACATGAAATCGAAGTCATTCTTGCCCGCCAGTTGGCAGAATACCTGGCCATACCGTTATTTATCGTGGACCCAGCAGGAGATTTGCTTTACTACAATGAACCGGCAGAGGCCATTCTGGGAATTCGCTACGTTGAAACCGGATCCATGCCGGCCAGCGAGTGGTCCACAGTGTTTAAACCAGTGGATCAAGATGGTAAACCGGTTCCACCAGAGGAACTCCCCCTAGTTATTGCATTCTCCCAGCACTACCCAGCCCACAAGCGCTTCTGGATAGAGGGTTTAGACAAGGCTCTGCGACAGATTGAGTTGATTGCCTTCCCATTAATGGCACAGGCAAATCGTTTTCTGGGCGCCATTGCAATCTTCTGGGAGGTGCCTGAATGAGAGTTAAGCTGTGGGGTACACGTGGATCGCTTCCCTCTCCAGGTCCCATGACTGTTCGTTTTGGGGGAAACACTTCTTGCGTATCCATTGAAGGGTCCGAAGGCACCTTGATTGTACTGGATGGTGGTACGGGGATCAGGAATCTGGGAAAGAGTTTGCCACAAGACCTGAAGCGAGTGAATATCTTGCTGACCCACCTGCATATGGACCACGTTCAAGGGCTGCCTTTCTTCGCCCCACTCCGCCGCTCCGGGGTGGAAGTACATATCTGGGGTCCAGCCAGCACCAGGCTCAATTTACGGTCTCGTTTGCTGCGATATCTCTCCCCACCCCTGTTCCCGATCACCGTGCGAGAAATTCTATCCGACCTGCACTTCCACGAACTGCCATCTGGCACGATTGAAATTGGGGAGTTCCTGGTAGATGCCCAACTGATCATACATCCCAATCCAACGGTTGGTTACCGGGTTCGGGAACTTGATTC
>JBEQLH010000111.1:0-8869 GCA_040326075.1 Anaerolineales bacterium | reverse complement strand
TCCTGCCACCAGTGACGAAATTTGCCAAACGGTGCGGGATTTGGGCTGCGTACAGATCGACACTTTACATGTTGTGCAGCGCAGTCATTACCTGGTTTTATGGAGCCGGTTGGGGAATTACAATCCATCTGAATTTGATCGGCTCATCTACGAACCAGGTCAAAGGCGCCTGTTTGAAGGTTGGCAGCATGCGGCCTCGATCATTCCCCTTGAAGACTACCGATACCAGATTCCGCGTATGCGCGATGTACAGCAGAATCCATCTGAAACGTTTGATAAGTGGCTCGCGGAACCAGGGAATAAGGATCTGCTTGAATTTGTGCGTGAGCGGATCACAGCTGAAGGTCCATTGCGCGCTAATAATTTCGAATACGACGGGCCGAAAAGGGGCAGCTGGTGGGACTGGAAACCGGCAAAAAATGCATTAGAGTACTTATTTGCCTGGGGGGAACTGATGATTTCAGACCGGGTTAATTTCCAGCGCGTATACGATCTGCAAAAACGAGTGCTCCCGGATTGGGTTGAGACGAGTGAACCAACACCTGAGATGCGTGACCGGTACTGGTTGGAGCAAGGGGTTCGGGCGTTGGGAATCTGCCAACCGGTTCAGGCAGGGGATTATTCTTACCGCAAACGCAATTCAGTCAGAAATACGATTGGCGAGATGATAAATGAAGGGTTGTTTATCGAGATTGGGGTGAGAATGTATGACGGCAGTATCAAAGCGCATATCATTCACCACCAGGATAAGCATCTTCTGGAAGAGGCGGCGAATGGGACGATCCTTCCCAGAAGGACTACTTTTCTAAGCCCCTTTGATAATCTTTTCTGGGCACGCGGCCGGGATGAACATTTTTGGAATTTTAGAAACTTGCTTGAGGCGTACAAACCAGCCCCTACGCGTATTTGGGGATACTTCAATATGCCTATTCTCCACCACGATCAGCTTGTAGGGAGGATCGATCCAAAGGTGGACCGAAAGAACTCGCGATTAATTGTGAGATCGATCTCCCTGGAAGAAGGAATAGAACCTGGTGAGGATTTGGTAGCAGATATTGCCCAAGCTTTTAGAACGTTTATGACGTTCCACCAGGCGCATGACCTCGAATTTGAAAGGTGCCAACCGGCAGAGCTTGGAGCGAAAATATCCGCACAGATATAAACTGCCTCAGTGATATATACTTGTTTTATGCTTCGCAGCAGAGTCAGCCAGTATGCATTAAAATCCTTACTTGTAGTTATCCGTTTGCGACTGGTGAGGTCAATATTCTTCTGGTGCCTGGAAAACATGAGCGAACTGCTGCCAGTAAATAAAATCAGTGAGACCGATTCCCTAATCTGTTTCTATCACCCCCAGCCGGATTACCCGGTTCATATATTGTTGGTGCCCAAGAAGGATATCCGGGATTTATCCCAGCTGGATCCAATGGAGAATGAATTCTTACCAGATATGTTCAGCACTGTGCGCACACTAATCGAGGAGTTGGATCTAGAGAAAAAAGGTTATCGATTGATCGTGAATGGGGGAGAATATCAGAAATTTCCGCAGCTGCATTTCCATTTGGTCTCTGGTGGGTGAAGTCAGCCGCTGTGAGAATTGAATATCCCCAATACTTTGTCAGCGTAATAATAGCCTACATCCATTGGTCCGTAATACTTTAATGCCTCGCGCATGTTGCCGTATTTATTCAGCAAGCCGGCTAACATAGCAGTGCCATATTTAATGTTGAAATTCGGTTTCTGTAATTCGTTAATAGACGGCCGGTTGACAAAGCATGGTCCATTGATACATTGAAAAGAGGAGGCTATACCGTCGCGCGGCATGACCTGCATTAATCCCACCGCACCACTCTTGGAATAAGCAGTGGGGTTCCCGCCGCTTTCCTGCCAGATCAAAGCTGCCACCAGGTCTGGATTAAGACCGCTCTTCTCCGAGTGGCGCATGATTTGGGTACACCACTGCCGAATATTTTCAGGGTAATTTGGATTAACCCTGCATTCACCATCACCTCCGTTGTTATTTGCTGGTGAAGGTGCTTGCTCTTCGATATTTTCCCCATCATTTGAAATAACAGTTTCAGTATTAAGGGTAGCTATCTCAGAGGAAGTGTTAATAGCTGCCCCGAATGGCACGCGTGCCATGACTGAGTAGCCGAATGAGGCTAAGATGAGACTGCTGAAGATCGCTCCTGGGAAGATGAATTTTCTGACCCTGTTCATTTGTCCCTCCATGAAGAGATGGGGTGGTTTATTGACAGAATTTGATACCAGAGTTAAAATAGCACAAATGTTCTATATTGTCAAGACACATCACAGCTGAAATTGCCTATTGACAAAACAGAACATATGTTCTATAGTATATAAAGAATCGACCAGCCGGTCAACCGGGAGGTCGGCAAGTTGAAATCAAATCCGGGGTGCACAGATGACACCCCATCTTTACCGGACTGACTCTTGAGGAGGTAAAAAATGGACTTATCCATTGCACGCAACCAAAAGTTTAATGCAGTATTCAGTCGTTTCAGCTTCAGGCGTGGGATGGCGTTCGGGTTGATCATAATTTCCGCCCTGATCGCCTTTGAAATCTTCAATTACGGCACAACCGAATTCGCTTTATCTGATTTGCTCGGGGATTTGGACTTTGCAGGCATTAGATGGGCGACGATCCTGGCGCTTGCTTTCTGCGGTATCGACTTTGCTGGCATTGCCAGGCTGTTCACTCCCGAAGAAGGGGCAAATGAGCATAGTGAGGTCTGGTACCTGTTTGGCGCCTGGCTGCTGGCTGCCACTATGAATGCCATGTTAACCTGGTGGGGAGTCTCAATTGCCCTGCTAAACCACGAAAGCCTGGGTAACGCGGTAGTTGAACGCGAGACACTCCTGCGGGTTGTACCGATCTTCGTCGCCATCCTGGTCTGGTTAATTCGCATATTGATTATCGGAACGTTTTCTACTGCCGGAGATAGATTGTTCAGCCAGGCTGAGCATTACCGGAAGAATAGCATGACCTCCAGGCCGCGGCCCACGCGTAAGAACGGCGCTCCTGTACAGGCCAGATCGGCTGCGGCACGCTCGGCCTACAAACCCACCCCGCAACCAGAACAGTCCTACTCGCACCCCGAGCCTACTTATCACCCGCTCTCGATGAGTTCCTCTGGTAGGAGCAAAGGTTCAAATTCCCGTTCTTAATGTACTCCGTATACCGGGTCAGGATTAGCTGAGCTGTATTGGTTTACTTGAATCACAAATCCCCAGTCATTATCACTGGGGATTTGTTGATATCTTAGTGAGTTGATTTATGATCCCGATTTGCAATCATCCTCAGCAAGAGGCAGCCAGGCACAGAAGGTCGTCCCCTGACCTTCTGTCGAATCGACTTCAATCCTGCCGCCATGATTTCTAACTATCCAGTACGCGATCGATAACCCAAGGCCAAAACCTTTTCCGTCCCGCGAGCGGGTGCGCGATTTTTCTCCGCGGTAGAACCGCTCAAAGACATGGGGTAGATCTTCAGCAGGGATTCCCGGACCGGTATCATGGATGGTCAGTTTAGCTTGCTGACTGACTTTTCCTAAGCCAATCGTGACCACACCGCCACTGGGTGTGTAATTGATTGCATTCCCGATTAAATTCACCAGGACCTGCTTCAGGCGGTCTTGATCTCCACATACCAGCACCTGATCTATCTCTCCCAAGCGCAGTTGTAATTTGTCACGGGCTAAGACGCTCATCTGATTCAGCGCCTCAAGAACAAGCGTATCCAATTCGATCAAGTGGATGTCGAGAGGTAATTTTCCCGATTCAGCCTGGGCAAGCAGTAAAAGGTCTCCGACCAATCGAGTGAGACGGTCAACTTCGTTTTCAATGCTTTCCAGGGATTCATCATCAGGTTCGCTCATGCGATGCATCAAATCGACATTTCCTTTGATCACTGTCAATGGAGTGCGAAGTTCATGACCTACGTCAGCCAGAAAACGTCTTTGGGTGTTAAAGAGATTTTCTAAACGATGGAGGGTTTGATTGAAAGCGTGGATTAATTGACCAACTTCATCATCAGCAGGTCCTTGATAGGAGATGCGCCGAGAAAGATCATCAGCCCGGGTGATGCGGAGCGCAGTTTGGGTAACAGCCTCCAGGGGAGCCAGTGCACGCCGGGTGGTCAGCCAGCCAACTACTCCGGCAATTACCATTGCGATCACTGAACCAATCACCAGCACGGAAACAAGGACATTCAGGGTCCGATCAACAACCTCAAGACTGGTACCAAGCTGCAGGGTTCCAATTGGGCGATTCCCAACCACTAACGGAACGCTAAGAACCCTCAGATGGACATCCTCGATATAAAGGCTCCGGTAAACTGGGATGGGAGACTGTAAACCAAGTGGGTCGAAAGAGCGGTTGAAGCCTTCCGGGTAGTTTTTTGCCTGTAAGCGCCCCCGCCGATCCCAGGCTTGTGTATAAACACTTTCGGTCAGATCCAGGGAAGGCAGCCTGATGACTTCCATGTTCCCAACCAATTCAACGCTCATGTCAGCCGCGATATCTTCGAAAGTTTGTTTTAGACCAAAATCTATTTGGGCAATTAGTAAGTAACTGACGATGAGATATACTGCTACACCAAACAACAGCAGGATCCCGCCGAGGAGCGTGGTAAATAATAAAGTTAAGCGAGCGCGCAGGGACATGCTGAGAGGTTAAGCAGGTTCTCTCAGTACGTAACCCATCCCGCGAACAGTGTGAATTAATCGCACCTCTTCGTCGACTTCCAGTTTCTGCCGCAAATAGCGGATATATACTTCGATGATATTGCTTTCTCCTCCGAAGTCATAACCCCAAACCCGGTCGAAGATCATATCGCGAGTCAAAACCTGACGAGGATTACGCATGAAGAGCTCTAAGAGCTCATATTCTTTGGCTGTCAGGGAAATTGTACGCTCTCCCCGGTAAGCTTGCCTGGTACCGGTATCCAGAGACAGATCGGCAAACCGTAATACCTGAGGCCGGCTGGGTTGGGCCCGGCGCAAGAGAGCCCGGATACGCGCCAGGAGCTCGTCCAGATTAAACGGTTTAACCATATAATCATCAGCGCCCATATCGAGGCCCAGCACCCGGTCGTTGACAGAATCTTTTGCAGTCAATATCAGGATAGGTACAGGCCCACCAGCGCGCAGGCGCCGGCAAACTTCCAGACCATCAATTCCAGGTAACATTAAGTCCAATACAACGAGATCGGGCGGGTTATCTCTGGCCAGCCCCAATCCCATCTGTCCATCTGTGGCGATATCAACCAGATATCCTTCATAGGCTAATCCGCGCCGGAGAAATTTTAGAATTGCCTCATCGTCTTCGATCACCAATATTCGTGCGCTCATACGCCCTCCTGGTCCATGGGTTTCAGTAGATTGCTAAAATGAATTTTTGTCCAGCGATTATAACAAAAGTAAACTTCTTTTAGAAGATTTATAGAGATTCGATTTCCCTGACTATACCACAGCCTGGGCAAAGAAAAAAGACCGTCTGATACAGACGGTCTTTAGGATATTTGGGGAAGAACTAGGCAACTTCTACAGTTGCGCCAGCTGCTTCAAGCTTTGATTTGGCATCTGTCGCAGCTTCTTTACCCACACCTTCGAGCACATTGCCGTCAGGCGTTTCAGCTAAATCCTTGGCTTCTTTCAAGCCCAGGCTGGTCAGCTGGCGGATTGCCTTGATAACTTCGATTTTCTTCGGACCGGCTTCCTTGATGACCACATTGAACTCAGTCTTCTCTTCAGCAGGTTCCGCTGCGCCTCCAGCTGCCGGGGCTGCCGCTACTGCGACTGGTGCAGCTGCGGATACACCCCAATTTTCTTCCAGTATCTTCACCAACTCTGCAGCTTCAAGTACTGAAAGTTTGCCCAGTTGGTCAGCGATTTTATTTAGGTCAGCCATTTTATTTCTTTCTCCTGTTAATTTGTTTAATATTTGTTATTAGTTGAATTTTATTATTTGCGATCAGCCTTCTACAGGGGCAGCTTCTGTCTCTGAGTAAGCTTTCAGAACAGAGGCCACCTGGCGGGCAGGTTCGGCGAGAATTTGGGCCAGCTGGTTGGCGGGTGTCATTATTGTCCCTAGCAATTGCGCCTGGACGACTGGGAGGGGTGGTAGTTCTGCCAATGCTTTAACTTCATCCGCACTCAGGATGTTGCTCTCAAGGTAACCGCCTTTGATTTTTAAGGCTTCTGCTGACTTAGCAAAATCTGCTAACGCTTTTGCCATAGACGGAGCATCTTCAAAAGCGAATCCGGCCGCAGTACTTCCTAAGAAGTAATCTTGCGGCACTTCGTATCCGGCCCCCTCAAAAGCCAATTTCGCGAGGGTGTTCTTGATGATGTGGAATTCTCCACCCACCTCGCGGACCTTATCTCGTAAGGTGTCCAGGTCTTTCACGGATAACCCAATATACTCGGCCAGGTAAACTGCCTGGCTCTTGTCCAACCATTCCTGATAGGTCGCCACGATCTCTTTTTTTCGTTCCTTCGAAACAGCCAATGGTTTCTTGCCTCCTTTCAATATAAAAAGTCTTTGCCTCGCATACTTGCCGGGCAAAGACTCTCCTTTTTTTAGTCCTTGAACTACTAATCGTATTAAGGAGATGCCTCCACCTCGGCAGGAAATTAAGCCCCAGACATGATTGTCCAGTGCACCTGCTGTCTCTGGCGAAGCTTTTTGTTAACCGGATAATGCCGGTAGCAGGTTAATTAAGTGCGACTTAGGCGTCTTCCTCCATCTCTTGAGCTTGATTGGGATCGATTTTGATGCCCGGTCCCATGGTAGTGGTCAGGGTAACCCGGCGGATATAGGTGCCTTTGGTTGCAGGTGGTCTGGATTTCTTGATCGCATCCATCAATACAGCCATGTTATCGAACAGTTTTTCCTCTTCAAAAGAAACTTTACCGATCGGGACATGCAGGTTAGCAGTCTTGTCCACCCGGAATTCAACGCGACCAGCTTTGGATTCTTTCACTGCTCGGGGAAGATGCTCTTCATTGACGACTGTCCCAGCTTTTGGATTTGGCATTAAGCCGCGTGGACCGAGAACACGACCCAGTCGACCGACCTTGCCCATCATATCAGGCGTGGCAACGGCGACATCGAATTCGGTCCAACCATCCTGGATTTTCTTTAAGGTTTCATCGTCATCAGCGACGATATCGGCGCCAGCTTCTCGAGCTAATGTAGCGCCTTCGCCCTGGGCAAATACAATTACACGCACTGATTTACCAAGCCCGTGTGGCAGTACGACGACGTCTCGCACCTGTTGATCTGCATGTCTGGGATCAACTCCCAGACGGATGTGAAGTTCTACCGTGGCGTCAAAATTCGCAGTTGATGTTTCTTTTGCTAAGGCGATTGCCTCTTTTGGATCATAGGCCCGGTCGCGGTCAACCTTTTCAGCCGCTGCTCTATATTTTTTTCCATGCGTTGCCATAATTTCTCCTTGGTGGTTCAAGTGGGCGATTCACCGTCCTCCAGGCCAGAGGTTTACAGTGGTGAATGCATACCCTCCCACAGGTTCTTATTCTACAACATCCAGGCCCATATTGCGGGCAGTACCCTCGATCTGGCGCATAGCGCTCTCAATATCGTTGGCGTTCAAATCTTTCATCTTAATTTCCGCGATCTCTTTGACCTGACTGCGCGTGACCGTGCCAACCTTCTCGCGCGGTGGGTTGGAAGACCCCTTTTCGACCCCGGCTGCTTTCTTTAACAACACAGAGGCTGGGGGAGTCTTCAGGATGAAAGAAAATGAACCATCCGTGTAGACGCTGATCTCAGCAGGAATAATCTCGCCCGGACGACTCGATGTGCGAGCGTTGTATTCCTTGCAAAATGCCATTAAGTTGATCCCATGCCCGGCCAGGGCAGGACCGATTGGAGGTGCCGGATTGGCTTTTCCGGCTTCAATCTGTAATCGTACTACTGCCTGTATCTTCTTTGCCACTATTTTTCTCCTTCGTGGTTTTATCGGGTGATTAGTTTTTCACCCTCCCACTTCACTTGGGTGATGTATCAGGTCTTTTCAACCTGCAAAAAGTCTAATTCGACCGGGGTTTCACGACCGAAGAAATTAACCATTACACGCACTTTTGCGCGTTCCATATCGATCTCGGCCACCGTGCCGCGGAAATCATTGAAAGGCCCATCAACAATGCGGACCCGTTCGCCGGATTTGAAGGTCACCTTTATGCGCGGGGCTTCGGCTTCCATGCGCTTGATAATTTGAGAGACTTCCTCGGGTCGGAGAGGTGTTGGGGTATTGCCCATGCCGACAAATCCAGTTACTCCTGGGGTATTGCGAACAACATACCATGACTCCTCAGTCATAACCATATTAACCAGGATATATCCCGGGAAGACGCGCCGTTCAACAGTCCGCCTTTTACCTTCTTTTACCTCGATCTCCTCTTCCGTGGGAACAACAATATCGAAGATTTTATCCTTCATACCCATGGTTTCGATCCGCTGTTCGAGGTTATGGCGCACCTTGTTCTCATATCCAGAGTAGCAATGAACCACGAACCAGGAGCGACCATCCTGGTCAAACTCTGAGGATTCCGGTTGATCTTCACCAATGGATTCTGAAACCGGGTCTGGTGTACCTGGATCGCTAAGGGGGAGTTCGGTTTCTCCTATTGATGCGGGCTGCTTTTCGCTGAGTTCCACGCTATCTGGTTCAGTTTCTTCTTCTGTGATTTCCAGTTCAGCTTCGCTTGAATCAATCTCGGTGCTAGTAGACTCAGGCTCCACCTGTTCCTCATCCAGAGATTCTAACGTTGAATCAGCCTCAACAGAAGCAGGTTCAGACTCCTCTTCTGGTTCAGGCTCT
>JBEQLH010000339.1:0-3051 GCA_040326075.1 Anaerolineales bacterium | reverse complement strand
CCAACATCGAATCACGGTCCTGGTAGTGGTAGTAGCCGAAGTCAATGCCGTGATGACGTTCTTCTCGCCCTGGCCGGGGTGGATCGTAAGGATCACCGATGATCTCCGACAGCTCCTCCAACGGATGGATTTCTAGCGGTGAGCATAATTGTAAAGATGGTATGGGAGTCGCATCAGAGGTTGGTGTTGGTGAATCAATATTCTGGACTATTGTGGTCGGGGTTCGTGCCGCGGTAGGAGATGGGATGGATTCAACCGGTTCGGGTGAATTCACATCCAGGGTTATCTGAGTTGTTGGGCTGGCTTTTGGTTCAGCTGTATTGCTCGCACAGCCTGTGAGCACTAAAATCCCAAGGACACTGACCACCAGTTTACGCATGCAGGTGATTATACAGGCATATTCAATGGGCATACAAACCCGGCAGGGTTGCCAGAACAAGTGTAACGCGCTATAATCGGTTCGAGTTCGGGGCGTGGCGCAGCCCGGCTAGCGCGCTTGCATGGGGTGCAAGAGGTCCAGGGTTCAAATCCCTGCGCCCCGACTGATAAGCTGAAGAACCAAGTTAACCGCTCTCTGGTGGTATATCAGAGAGCGGTTTCGTTATCCCCTGGAAAGTAATTTCTCTTCATAAGTATCGATTTAAATATATGTTTGGTCTAAACCATATCTTGATGATATTCGAATTTCGTTATACCCCTACTTTAGTTCCATTAGTGCCTACAAAGAGGTATATGTGGGCGTGAGCATTGGAATAATCGATCTCGTACATAATGTTTTTCATCCTATATTTCTGGAACAAAATCCGTGTCAGGAACGTTATTATTGTGAAAAATAACACATTTGATGTAAAATGTAATTGGAGGTTGAAATGGGTAAATCAGTAATTCTAAAGGTTCTTGGGGCAATAGTGACTGCGATTCTCTTAATTTCAGCATGTTCCAGCGAAAACCCTGTCCCTAACAATCTAGAAGAATCGGATGAAAACGTTGTAGCTATGGCAAATCCTTCAGCAGTATATTGTGAAGGGCTGGGATATTCAATGGAGAATGTCGTACGCAACGGTGGAGAGGATGCTGATTGTGTTTTCACCGATGGCTCGCGCTGCGCTCAGTGGGATTTCCTTTCGGGACGTTGCGGTCAAGAATTTACGTACTGTAAAATGCAAGGTTTTAATCTAGAACAAGGAACTAATATCGGAATTTGCCGATATCCAGACGGTTCTTACTGTGATGAATTCCTATATTTTTCTGGTGAATGCTCACAGGGAGATAATCCAGGAGTCTCTGAAGAAGATACTACTCAGATAATTGATGTTTCTGAAGCACGTGATTATATCGCCGCTTATTTTTCCAGCCAATACGGCATTGAGCAAAGAGATCCCTGGATCGAACAGAATATCACTCCGGATGATGCGATAGGCTCCTCAACTATCCGTTTCGTTTCAGGGCCACTGACAATCGTAATTTCGGCGCCCGCCGCGGCCCCATCTCCTTCAGTTTATACAATAGAAGAAGCATCTTTTATCGTGAATGGGTTTTATTGGGAAGGAACATTGAGTTTCAATGGAGACATTACTGAGAGTACTGTAATTCCCCCTGGAACAATCCTCAGCGAAGAACAGGCACGTGATGCCGTCTTGGAAAATATTGTCGCGACTTATGATCTTCCCGCTTTTGGTGAATGGACCGACCAGGGTGTATCCCAAACTGATGCCGATACGGTGGTGAGAGTTTACGTCTCAGGTCCTTGGGTTGTAGATGTTGAGTTAATACCTGCTGCCCCCCTGGTTTCAAGTTACCATGTAATCGTTGATAACCTCTCAGAAGGGATTCACTGGGAAGGCGATATTTCTTATCATGGCGAAATTGTTGAGCTTAGTTTTTCGAAATAACTATAATTATGCTACTGCTTTTCGAATCTGAATCCGAATTAACCCCTAATAAGGAGTAAAAATATGAGTAAAATATTGAAAATTACATTGTTGATTTTTTTTACCACTATGCTTGTCGGTTGTGGCACTGCTGAAGAATCAGGAGCAGGATCGGACGAATGGAAGACTTTCACTAATGAGCAATTTGGTTATTCCTTTGAGGTTCCTGCATTTTGTTATGAAGGACCTCTACCTGGTGATTGCAAACAATCACCTCCTGAGGAAAGATCTGAAGAATGCCTTTGTCATGTCGATGGAACGGATCCAGAATTCGTGTCGTTCCAGAAATTCACGATCACAAGTGAAGAAACATCACTGGCAACAATTTGGATTATGTCCCCCGATACGCGTGCATATTCACCAGATGAGGGCACAGACTTAGTTTCATTCATCCAGCAAGAATGGAGCAATATGGGTCTTGGAGAACTTCCTGATGAGCCCAACCTGGATTTGGATGGTTTGCATGCAGTCAGTTTGTTAATTCCCCAATCACAGGGTGGAGCAGCTGCCCAGGAAGTGTTTTTCATTAATGAGAATAGGTTATTTAGAATTACTATGGTTGATAACCTGGTTGAAAGCAATGAGGAGATTTACGAACACTTTCTTGAATCTTTTGCTTTCAGTAAATAAGAGTAAAAACTGTATTCAATCGATTTGAGAAATTTACTCTTGGGGATTGAAATTGATCAAATTCATAAAAAATGAATATCCTTGGATCGTTGAAACACCACCATCAGGAGAACGATGAGATTAACGGGAACCGACACCCCAATTCCTTGCAATGCACGGCTATTCAATGTTTCGCAGCCTATTTCGGAATAAAAACAGAATAGAAGAGGCGACGATAATAATCAATATTCCCATAAATAGGACAATATACACAATGTATTTGCCGATACCGGCGTTGTCCTGCTGTAACTCGTAAGCACCGATATCACAACTTTTACCTTGTGGTCTTGCGTAATCGTATTGGTCAGTATCAACTGCACATTCGTTCTCGGGAATCGCATTAATCGCCTGACTTCCCGGCAGCAGAGCATGGACCTGGGTTCTATGTCCCGTCAAGGACTCTCCCTCCCCGGCTATCACTGAAACTGCTGCTGAACTGCTTACCTGGCTC
>JBEQLH010000110.1:0-8940 GCA_040326075.1 Anaerolineales bacterium | reverse complement strand
GCCAGGTTCGATCAACCAAAATGAGCTCTTGCATTTCAATTACTCGCCGTTGGGCAAACTCTAACCTTAAACGGGTATCATTCTCCTCGCTGAAGGATAGATTCAAACGCAAATCTTCTTGAACCAGTTTGGTTTCATACAGCGGATCCCCAGGAATGCTGCGTTGAACCAAAAATGAGGTGCTGCGATATCCGACAAACAGCAGGACTGCCGTCAGTGTGAGTAAGGCGGAATATTGAACCACCATTCGCCTTTCCTGGAAAAAGGCTGGAATCCGGCTCATCGTTTCCGTGGAGCTCGAGCCAGCATATCCCTGGAAGCGGTTGGTCAACCTTCGGCGGGAGAGCTGCACAAAACCAGGTCTGGGATTAAAAACCTCGGTCCGTTTCTGCAGCCATTGGGCTGCTTCAAGTGGTGGTCTTAATACATCGCTGTGTTCTGGATATTGTTCGATAACCGAATCAACAGTTCCAGAACCACTGGCAATCAATTCGAGGCAATGATCTAATATCTTGCCCAACTCAGCTTGATTACGAGTCGATTGTCTAATCATGGTTGAACAGCCGTATAACTAAGGTTCCCGAGCTAGATTTCTAACAGGCTGCGCAGAGCGGATAAAGCCCGGTGCTGTAGAATTCGAACAGCGCCTGGTGTCCGCCCCATCACCTGCCCAGTCTCAGTTGGGGATAAACCACTCAAAAATCTAAGTACCAGGACTGTCCGGTAATCTTCACGAAGTTGAGTGAGTGTATTGCGGACTTCCTGGTGTTCAATATTAAGAATAGCAGTTTCCCCAGGATCAGGATTGAAATCAGTAATTTGTTTTTCTTCGATTGACATCTGCCCCCCGGTCCGACCTGCTCGCCGGTAGAAATCGATTAATACATTGCGAGCGATCTTGAAAAGATAGGCCAGGAACGGAACTCCTTGTTGCCGGTATTTGGATAATGAACGCCAGGCTCGTAAGAAAACTTCCTCAGTTAAATCCTCCGCATCAAGGCGATCATTCAGGTTCGCATAGATAAAACGAAAGACTATCTTAGCGTACCTCTGGTACAGCTCACCGAAGGCATCGGAATCACCTTTTTGAGCTATTTTTATTAAGTCACTGTCGTCGGAGTTCTGCCAATCAGGCATCTCCTCCACCTCTATGAACGATGGATTTTTAATTTTGTTACATCCTTCGGCGCTATCTGACACATCAATCATAACATTAGATAAAGTAAATCTCCCGGTCTCTACACGCAAGAAACTGGGCATTGAAATTCACCACCATCATACCCTGTCGATGATCGATTCTGGTCAACAAATCTGTTAGAATCTGGGAATATGACCCAAAAACGCCTAATTCTCCTGGCAGTCGCGTTAGCTACAGTGGCATTATTTCTTATTGGTCTGGGGATAAGAAAAACTGTCACTTTGAACATCAATGGTCAGCTTTCCGAGATAGAAACTTCTGCCTGGACTGTGTCTAGCCTGCTGCGTGAAGAAGGGATAGCCATAAGCGAAGAGGACTCTCTGACTCCCTCTCAATCAACCTGGTTGACAGGTGGAGAAACTATAACCATTGAATCTGCTTCATGGGTAAACATTCAGGCTGATGGGGGTACCATTTCTACAATGACCCTTGAGCGGATTCCTGCAAATATACTTACCGAAGCAGATATTCGGCTTTTCCCAGGCGATCGAATGATATTGAATGGTAAACCAGCACCTCTTGATGAGCAGCTGGCAGCTGGAAAAAACCACAGCATTCAGGTGATCAGGACACAGCCAATCGAGGTGACCATCAATGGGCAGGTGGAGAGTTATACATCTACCGCAGCCACACTTGGAGAAGCTCTATGGGAAAATGGGATAGAGATCAACAATGGGGACCGGTTGCATCCCCCTGCTGATTCCCCATTGGATAAACCCCTTCAAGTGAGCCTGATCCGCTCACAAGAAGTTAATATCGAACATGCTGGGAGCGCGGTAGAGTCGCGCACTGCTGCAGAGACAGTAGGAGAAGCTCTTTTAGAGGCAGGAATACCCCTGCAAGGACTGGATTACAGCCTTCCTTCACCAGATGAACAAATTCCAGAAGATGGATTGATCAAGCTCGTGCGGGTTAGTGAAGAGGTGATATTAGAGAACGAACCAATTCCATTTAATAGGGAAACACAACCTGTCGCGGACCTTGAGATTGACAATCAAAAAATCGTTCAATCTGGCGTGTTTGGGCTTAACTCAAAACGGGTTCGAATCCGCTTTGAAGATGGCATCGAAATTTCACGCCAAATAGAAGCTGAATACATCTCCCAAGAACCTCAACCTGAAATCATCGGATATGGGACCCAAATCGTTCCTCTCACTGTGAACACACCAGATGGGACAATTAAATATTGGCGCGCTTTGAATATGTACGCTGTCTCGTACAACGTCACCAGCAATGGAGGCTATGGCACTGCAACAGGGATACCTCTGGCGAAGGGTGTCGCGGCAATCGATCCGTATTATATTCCCTATGGCACAAGAATGTATGTCCCTGGTTATGGTGAAGCCCTTGCCGCAGACACAGGGGGTGGCGTAAAAGGAAGAATGATCGACCTTGGTTATCTGGACGAAGATTATGTCTCCTGGCACCAATGGGTCACAGTATACTTTTTGTGGCCTCCCCCCGAGAATGTGGTGTGGATAATCCCATAAACCTTCCAGATCTTAATGTGGTCGAGTTATTGAAAAGCCATGGCATTCAGCCTGATAAGCGCCTTGGCCAGAATTTCTTGATCGATCCAATGTATTTGCACCGGGTAGCTGATGCCGGAAACATCACGAAGGATGATACTGTCCTCGAGGTCGGGGCTGGATTAGGCAGCTTGACTCGCTTGTTAGGATCCCAAGCAAAAGAAGTGTTTGCAGTCGAATTAGATACCGACCTTATCCCGATTCTAAAGCAGGTGACCATCCAATTTTCGAACATCCAAATTATTCATAGAGATATTTTGAAAATCGATCCCGGTGAATTAACTAACTCAACCAGCTATCTGGTCGTTGCAAACATTCCCTATTACATCACCTCAAACCTGATCCGCCATTTGTTGGCCGGGAATACTCGTCCGAGACGAGTCGTACTGACCATTCAAAGAGAAGTCGCCGAGCGGATTTGCGCCCAACCTAACAAACTTAGTCTTCTGGGGCTCAGCGTCCAGGTATTTGGCCTTCCAAAGATATTATCTCGGGTGCCAGCCGGCGCTTTTTACCCAGTTCCTAAGGTTGATTCAGCGATCATCCGGATAGAGATATATCCGGCACCAATAATCCCCGCTGACCAGCTGGATATATTTTTCCAGATAGCCAAGGCAGGATTTAGTCAAAAACGGAAAATGCTGCGAAATTCATTATCCGCCGGTCTCAGGCAAGACAGATCCATAATTGAGAATTTGCTCCTGGAAGCAGATATTGAACCTCAAAGAAGAGCACAGACGCTGACTCTGGATGAATGGAAGCTACTGACTAGCGGATATATCAAACTTGGAACACAGGATTAATAAGAATTTTCAGAATCCCCCAGCACATTCGGATTGCAATTCCTAAAAAATCAGGGAATCAGGCTTAGACCTGGCTATAGCTTGCAGATCACGATACTCGAAAAGCATCTGCCATACCCTTGTGGCAGCCTCAATTTGAATCGAAAAAGACATCTTCGAACTCCCCCACTGGCGATCAGCAAAGTAGAACGGTACCTCAATAAAAGAAAATCCTAAACGGTATGCCACGTAGATCATCTCTACTTGAAACGCATACCCGTTCGATCGGATCCTCTCCAGGGGCATTCCCAGGAGCGTTTCACGCTGCCAGGCACGAAACCCACCTGTCGCATCGTGGATTGGCAATCGCAGAATTGTTTTGGCGTAGATATTTCCGAAGGCGGATAAACCTTTTCTCCAGAGGGGCCAGTGTTCATCCAACTTCCCTCCAGCAATATATCGTGATCCAAGGACTGCATCAGTTTTCGACAGGGCTTTGGTGAATTCAATAATTTTCTCTGGTGGATGAGAGAAATCCGCGTCCATCTGCACAATATAATCAGCTCCTGACTTGAGAGCGGTGCGAAATCCCGCTATATAAGCAGAACCCAACCCTAATTTCCCCTCCCGGTGCAGGACCGAAATCCGCTCAGGATACTCTTGCGCCAAATCCTCAGCGATATCACCAGTCCCATCCGGACTGTTATCATCCACGATAAGCAAATGTAATCTATCAATTGGTAAATTAAATAGTGCAGAGACCAAATTACTCAGGTTCTCTGACTCGTTGTATGTGGGAATTACGATGTGTGTGTTTTTGGATGTTCCCATGTCTAGATTATAACCAGAATGGGAGATTTTAACTCATGGGTGTTTTTTGGATGATAAACTCGCAAACCTCATCCCCCAGAGCTACGCATTTCGACTCGTTAACTCGGAATTCTTTTCCGCCTGACAGCCAGATTAAACCCGCTTGAAGAAGACCGACTGCGATAAAACACACTGGCTTATCAAGATCATGTCTCCCCCAACACACAGGACAGCGATGGATCGTGTACACAAATTTATCATTATATTCTTTCGAGGTGCTGTGCTGATCGCTTACCTGGGTAAAGATTCGCGCCATTGAAGGAACTCCAATTCGCATCTTTGTATTTAATGGTAAAACCTTAATGCAAGGTCACCAGCACCAGCTAAGGCACCAAAGTTTTTTAATGAATCTGAAAATGTCGCTCGACCGGCTCGCAATGCCAGACCCCTTCCACCGCGAGGTCCATAGATCTCTTCTAAAGCTTGGTTGATTGCAGACACATCCGCAAAATCGAATCCCTTTTCCAGATTATTGGGGGGAGGATTATCGATCAGTTCAGGTAAATGGGCTAAATTTAGAATAGTTTTTAATCCATTTTCACCCAATACATCTTCGAGAGCATCGAGCATGATTAATGCGAATTTATTGGCGTAGTTATACCCGCTCTTTTCTACAGGATCCATGGTGTGAAATTCAACCTCAAATTAACTCTTCTAATGCCTCGGTGGCGCGACGCATGTCCAGGAAGATTAATCCCAGCTTTGCTTGCTCACGCGCCAGGGCGGTAAGGACTGCTTCTTCTCCCACCGACATCAAAATCACATAGCCGCTCTCACCTTTAATATAAACCTGGTCCAAGCTGCCCCGCCCTAATTCAGATGCGATTCTTTCACCAAGGGAAAGCATGGCAGCTGACATTGCAGAAACCCGATCTTCCTCTACTTCCTGAGGTAATGCCGAAGCAATACTCAAACCATCGACACTGACCACGGCAGAAGCCTCAATATCGGGCGACGAGGCCTGGAGGTCACGCAAACGATCGACCATTAGTTGAGAACGTGATTTCATCAAAGCACCACTCCTGATAACGATACTGTTGTTGGTTGAAAAATTACATATTTGAGGCAAATGTAGCACAGCCAAAATACCATGTCAACCAGGCGACTTGATAAAATTGATAGCCTAACTAAATATCAAGTATTTCATAATTTCTCGGATACTTCCAATTCGTCTCCGCACTTATCATGAATTCCTTTCAAATCACTCACCTCATCAGTACCTGGCTGATCCTCACCATTCAAGGAGCACTTTACAACATATAGGAAACCCATTAGAATTTACTTTCTACGCTGATCATTTATGTGTCTGGAGTGTAATTTCGAATGATGAAATCTATTTTACTGGTAGCAAGCCTATTCTTTCTTTCTTTAATCGCCTCTCCAAGTTCCGTTTTTGCATCTGAATTTGAAGGTCTACCGGATGACATCGCAGGTGAAATTTTGTGTCTTCCAGGATCATTCAACCCACCTGGCGTGAACTGTACTCCCCTCGGACCTTCCGCATATATATCTCGCATGGCAGAGATGGGGATAACTTTCCCCCTCCGGTCAGTTTCAGGACAGGTTCCCGACCCATCCTTAACTTATGTTAACATCCGCTATGGTGAAGTCGTGCATCAAAATGCTCGTGTTTACGCGAGCCTGGAAGACGCAGTTAAGAAAGGCGAGGTGATAAAGAAGATCGATTCACCTTACAGCTTTATTTCTTATACGGATGAAGCAGTCGTCGATGGGAAAAGATACTACATGGTTGAATATGGTGGTTGGATGACCGCCAATGATATCTCTCGCATCGGCACACCTTCATTGTTCCAAGGTCTGACATTTTCCCGTACACCAGATCGACCATTCGGATGGATCTCTTTTCCAATCGAAACAAAGAGAAGCCCTGGATTTTCATCCGACGATTATACAGGGCGAGAGGTTTACCGTTATCAAGAAGTCCAAATCTATGCAACTGAGCTTGTGGAGGGGATTGAATGGTACATGATCGGGCCGGACGAATGGATCCCAGAAAAAAGGGATTGGCAGCGAATAATTGGGCGGGTGATACCCAATCCAGTGCCCCCCGCAGGTGTCGACAACGGACGTTGGATCGAAGTTAACCTCAAAGATCAAACTATTGCAGTCTATGATCAAAATCAAATGGTTTTCGCCACCTTGATTGCCAGTGGCATCGAACCATTTTGGACAAAACCCGGGGTTTTCCAGATTTACCAGAAATACGACTCAACCCCGATGAGGGGTTCCTTCGAAGTCGACCGCTCGGATGCCTATTACCTCGAAGATGTACCCTGGACCATGTATTACGATAAAGCTCGCGCCTTGCATGGAGCATACTGGCATAATGGTTTTGGAACCCCTCGATCCCATGGATGCGTGAACATGTCGGTTGGTGACGCACGCTGGTTGTATGATTGGGCAGGGGAGGGTGATTGGGTTTATGTTTGGGATCCATCAGGAGAAACACCTACTGATCCCGAGATTTATGGGGATGGGGGAGCTTAAAAATCCAGTTTAATCAAATCACATAATAATCTTCTATTGATCAGGATCATTGATCCATCAAATCGATTTCCAATTCCATTTTCTTATCCGTGTAAGGGGTAAATCTTTGCTAAACAAGAAGAACATATGACGATCTTCCGGTTGAAGATTGAATTGAACGGCCCTGGCGAGAAAACTTAGTGAATTCCAATCCCCAATTTCGGCAGAAGGTCAGACAATTTGCCCCTTAAAGATGGCTATGGTAAACTTTCAGGCAGTCTCCAAAAATATGACAATTACCTCTCAAATTTATCCTGGATTTGACATCATGAAGAGGACAACTTGCTAACACTACCTGAAAAAATCATCTTCATTGTGGCGATATTGGTCTCATTATATGCAGCTTATCGCGTAAGTGTTCGAATAATTCAAATTATCGGGCGGGGACAGGGGGAAGTGGACTGGAGAGTAATACCGCAGCGTTTGGTCAATGTCACCTTGAAAACTTTGGCTTTTCAACCTGTATTCCGATTCAGGTTATTGCCCAGTCTCTTCCATGCGTTTATAGGATGGGCTTTCATTCTTTACCTGCTGGTCAATCTTGGAGATATTCTAGAAGGTTTAATCAATAATTACGAATTCCTTGGTCCGGGGAGGATTGGAGACCTGTTCAGATTATCTGCAGACCTGATGAGTGTCGCAGCTTTGGCCGGTATGCTGGCATTAATCGTCCGGCGTTTCATGATTAAACCAAGTACTTTGACCACTCGTCAGGATATTCTGCTTTCCCAAAAAGCACGAAAAGGGATCAAACGCGATTCTGCTATTGTGGCAGGATTTATTTTGATTCATATCGGTTCTCGACTCCTTGGTCAATCCATCAAAATTTCGATCTATGAACCAGATCCCTGGCAGCCGTTCGCCAATGCTTTGTCCGGCATCTGGAGTGGATTGAGTCAATCTGCCCTCGAAGTTGGATTTCATATCACTTTCTGGCTGGCGCTTGGCACAATACTATTATTCATCCCCTATTTTCTGTATTCCAAGCATCTCCACCTGATCGTCGCTCCGATTAATTACTTCATCCGACCCAAGCGTCGATCAACCGGAGAGTTGAGTAAGCTCGACTTTGATGACGAAAGCATAGAGCAATTTGGTGCTTCACATATAGAAGACCTGGAATGGAAATTAATCCTGGATGCATACGCTTGCATCATGTGCTATCGCTGCCAGGAGGTCTGCCCTGCATATAATACTGGTAAAGTGCTCTCTCCGGCTGCGATGGAGATAAATAAGCGCTATTATCTGAATTCTGAAGGACCCAGAATTGCCAGCGGAGAGAGAAGCCAAACACCCCTAGTAGAGTTCGCCATCCCATCAGAGGCAGTGTGGGCTTGCACAGCCTGCGGGGCCTGCAACGATATCTGTCCCGTTGGTAACGAACCCATGCGAGATATCATGGATATCCGCAGATCTTTGGTGCTGATGGAAAATGACTTCCCTGAACAGCTTCAAACGGCATTCCGCGGCATGGAACGCACATTGAATCCATGGAATGTCCCTCCCACAGAACGGATGAAATGGGCAGAGGGTTTAGAAGTCCCAACCATCGATGTGGCTCCCGATGCAGACATACTCTGGTGGGTGGGCTGTGCCCCTGCCACCGATGCACGCGCTCAAAAAACTGCCCGGGCATTTGCAGAAATCCTAAATGCAGCTGGTGTAAATTATGCGGTATTAGGGGAGCAGGAACAATGCACTGGAGACTCTGCCCGGCGCGCAGGTAACGAATTCCTGTTCAACGAAATGGCTATAGCCAATGTGGAGATGCTCAATGAGGTTAATCCTAAACGCATCGTCACAACCTGTCCTCACTGTTTGCACACGATAAGCAATGAGTATCCAGCTTTTGGTGGAATTTATCAGGTTATCCATCATACTCAGTTGATCAATGAATTAATCGATCAAAGTCGAATAATTCTCAATGCTGAAGAATCTCAAACCATGGCTTTCCACGACCCATGTTACCTTGGACGGCAGAATGGCATCCTCATCGACCCGCGCCAGATATTGA
>JBEQLH010000338.1:0-3068 GCA_040326075.1 Anaerolineales bacterium | reverse complement strand
GTATCCCGCCCTTCGCGATCCTGTTTACCCTCTGAGGCGCCTTTCAAAATAGTGTCATACATGGTCGTGCCGTCGATCGCCTCCCACCCGTCGAACACCCCGCTATTATAGTTATAGGCAGGCAGTGTGCCAGATGTCTGGTTTGCTCCGGTGGTCTCCGCGGTACCATACTTCGCTAATCCGGCGATATCGGAGTCGGCCAGGTTGGCGGAACCCCACCTGGCTAGTTTATTAAGTCCTGCTTTGTCGGCTGCAATTGGGCGCTGTTTTCCACGCACGGCAACTGCTTTCAAGTTCTTAGAACCCATCACAGCACCCATGCCAGTTCGCCCATTAGCCCGGTTTGACATGCTGAAAATACCGGCGAAACGAACACCTCTTTCTCCGGCGGGGCCGATCTGCAGGACCTCGATCTTATCGTCGGCCAATTCCTCTTTGATCGCAGCTTCGGCATCACCTGTAATCCTCCCCCATAAATGGGATGCATCCCGCAGTTCGTATTTACCATCATTAATCCAAAGGTAAACTGGCTTATCGGCTTTACCTTTGATGACAATTGCATCAAATCCCGCAAATTTTAATTCAGCAGGAAAGAAACCACCTCCCTGCGAGTCGCCGATCCCACCAGTCAGCGGAGATTTGGCGGCTGCAGTCATGCGGCTCTGACCAGAGATTGCCGTCCCTGTCAGGACACTGAGCGCCAGCACCAACACGTTTTCAGGACCCAGAGGGTCTACCCCAGGGGGCATTTGCTTGAGCAGATAGTACATTGCCAACGCACTTCCACCCATGTATTGGCGATAGAACGCCTTCTCGGGTTCTTCCACCTTAAATTGACCACTGGTAAGGTTAACATGCAGGATTTTTCCGTTGTAGCCGGGGGGCATTTTTTATCTCTCCTTTATCTTTGATCGTTTGAGGGGTAAGGCATAGAACCACCACTGATCGATGAGAATATTTTTACTTGATCGCCATCCTGCAGCTGGCGTGACATCTCAGCTTCATGAGCGTCATTCACGCTGATCACTACTCTGCGGGTGATGTCAAGCTCTTTGAGCAAGTCGGCAAGTGTAGCGTCATTGTCCATCTCAACCACCGCCCGTCCCTTTGCTTCAGGAGGCAGCTTTTCCCTTATGATTGAATAGAGCTGCAGGTTTACTTCCAATAATTCTTCTCCGTGCTTCGGATTTGAAACAATGAAAAACTGGGTAAATAGTCTCTTTCCATGCGATCTGATTCATCAGCTGGGTTGTTGTTGTGTGATGCAGTGAATATTACCACCTCCTAAAGAAATCTCACGCGCATCAGGAACACTCACAACCTTCCGATCGGGGAAAACCCGGGCGAGGGTTTCAACCGCCAAAGAGTCATGATAATCATTATACGCAGGCACAATGATACCGCCGTTTGCAATAAAAAAATTGATGTAGGATGCACCTAAAGGATCGCCCTCTTGGCGGGGTTTTGTTCCGATAACGATGTCAACACCTTCCGCTTCTTCCTTTGTGATCGTTCTCGGGGAACCACCAGGCAGCTTGTGAATCTCCAGCTTTCTGCCCTGGGCATCACGGGCAAGATTAAGTCGATCAAAAGCATCGTGCACAATCTCAAAATCAGGATCCTGGGGATCATCCGTCCAATGCAGTAACACCACCCCAGGACGCGCAAAGCAGCAGATCCCATCTACATGGCCATTTGTTTCAGATGGATCTATCCCTCTTCCCAACCAGATGACCTTCTGAATATTGAGATAGTCCGATAAATTTGTTTCGATCTCTTCTTTCGTTAAGTGGGGGTTGCGCCCAGGAGATAGCAGACATTCTTCTGTTGTTAGCAAGGTACCTTCACCATCCACATTGATGGCACCACCTTCGAGGATCATTGGTGCGTCGTAACGGTCTAATCGTTCCATCTCAGCAACTTTTACCGGTACCTGTTCATCCAAATCCCAAGGGAAATACAATCCATCGTAGAGTCCACCCCAAGCATTGAACTGCCAATTAACCACCCGAACTTCGCCTCTATCGCTTTTTACAAAGGTCGGCCCGCAATCTCGCATCCAGGAATCGTTATAAGAAATTTCTACAACTCTAATATGCTCAGGAAGTTGATTACGTGCATTTTGGAACTGCGCCGTTGAGACGCCCATCGTCACTGGTTCGAATTGGGCAATGGCTTTGGCTGTGTCTTTAAAAGCTTTTTGCGCTGGTTTAGCTCCAAATCGCCAGTTATCAGGACGTTCTGGCCACAGCATCCAGGTCTGCTCATGCGGTTCAAATTCCGCCGGCATACGGAAACCGTCTTCTTTGGGAGTGCTTTTTAGTGCTCTGGTCATGATATTTCCCTTTGATGTCCTTCCTAATCTAGACAGGCGATGGTAGCTGCCATTGGGTGAGGAATTCCATTCTGGAAGGTAATTTCTGACTTCTAGACTTTCTTAGCTATCACTGCGTTATATATTATCGCGAATCAACGGAAAGGTTGAACAATTAACTCCTCCTCCACCTGTAAAGGTCTCATTAAAGTCCACGGTAACGACTTCAACTACATTTTGATCTAATTGATCCGCACTATACCTGGCATGGGATGACATGATCACTCTTCCTGGCTTGACCGCCAGGCAGTTTACACCCATTCCACCTTGAAGAGGATCTGCATCGATAAGCTGGATGCCTGATTCCTTGAGGCGCACTAAGAATAACCAGGGCAGGTCTTGCACAAAAACCAGAGCTTTATCGATGTCAACCATCACGATTGAACCACCAATGTGGAGTCCATAGCCTGTATTATCCACACAAACCAATTCAACTCCGAGCGTCTTCAAGACTTCTCGCAGCTGACGCGCACCTTCAGCATTGCTGCGCTGCCCGACAGATACCACCGCGGTGTGTTCATTCAGCCAGAGAAAGCTGCCTCCCTCCATCAAACCCGTGCCGTGGATCGTATGGAATATTGGCATACCGATTCTTGCCAGGGTGCGCATAAACGGCAGCTCGTCCCCCCTGCGGTAGCTGACACCCATGCGGCAAAGTACGGCGCCACCCTTGATAATCCCGGGTAAAGACCGA
>JBEQLH010000109.1:6963-8975 GCA_040326075.1 Anaerolineales bacterium | reverse complement strand
TGTGCGCTGTGGCCTGGGCGGGGATGACATTGCTGCGGGTCCCGCCTTCGATCACACCAACGTTCACCGTGGTACCTTTTTTGATGTCTGCCAAACCCTGGACGTACAAGATCTGGTGGGCAAGTTCAGTGATCGCGCTGATACCCAATTCCGGTTGGGAACCAGCATGGGCAGCCCTTCCCTTTATCTTGAGGGTGAAACCTCCGACACCTTTACGAGCGGTCTTCAAGGCGCCTTCCACGGTGGGGGGTTCAAGCACCAGGACATACTCAGACTGGCCGGCTTGATCCTCAATGAGTGATCTTGAAGCCAAACTTCCAATCTCCTCATCTGAGGTAAATAAAATGGTAAGTGGACGCGGTATGCGCAACCCGAGATCAGCGATCCCGCGCAGGGCGTATTCAACCATGACGTGGCTGGCTTTCATGTCATAAACACCCGGACCATAGGCCTTATCTCCTGCAACTCGAAAAGGCTGAATTTCTATCGTCCCTAAAGACCAAACCGTATCATAATGGCACAAGAGCAACCCAGGTCGTTCTGATTTTGCCTCAGGCACCGAGAAGGAAACCTGGAGCTGGTCGCCAGAGGTTGGATCCGTGATGAACGTAATTTCAGCTCCCAAAGTTTCGAAACGGGCGGATAGCTTTTTAGCATAGGAATCGAGGGCTGGCTTGTTATTGCTGGGTGATTCGTGGTTGACCAGCTGCTCTAAAATCTCCAGCATCTGAGTCTGGTATTGCTCGACTATCGGAAACAAATCTTTATAATTCATGTTTTATTTCCTCTGACCAATCCTTATCCATTGCAAGGCCGTAATTCAAATGCAAGGATATTCCGAAATTGGATCGCTTAGCTCGCAAGAGAATAAACCCCAGCTCAATAACCCCGCTCGAGATTTATTTGATTAAATAGAGGTTCTTCTGTTAAATAACGATTTAGATTTTCAATAAACAATGAGACTGCTCTCTGGTCATAATGCTGGGTAACCCCGGCGATGTGGGGGGTGAGGATCACATTGGGTAATTCCCAAAGGGGACTATCTTTGGGAAGAGGCTCTTCAGGGAAGACATCAAGCGCGGCACTCGCGAGCGTTCCCTCTTGCAATGCTGCGATCAAATGCGCATGGTTTACCACACCTCCCCGGGAGATATCAACAAGGGAGGCGGTAGGTCTCATAGCAGCCAGCTCGGGCTCCGCTATCAAATTTTGTGTTTCAGGTGTGAGGGGTACACAGACGACCACAAAGTCGCATTCTTTAAGCATGGAGCTCACGGCCTGGGCCGGGTACAGGCGATGGACTAAATCTCCTTCTGGATCACCAGTGCCGTCCAGTACGTAACCGGGATGATCAGGATGCCGGGCGTCATATTTGGTGGCCAGGATGGTAGCCCCAAAAGCCTGGGACAGGCGCGCCACTTCCCGGCCGATGCTGCCATAACCGATAATACCTACCGTACTCTGATTTAATTCCTGGGGTGAAAAACGTGCTTCACGATCCTCAGGCCAGGTGCCCTGCTGTTTCTGTTCTATCGCATCAGGTAAATGATGGCCCAGAGCTAAGATCATCTCCAAAACATGCTCGGCGACCTGCGGGGCGGAAGCCCCGCTTAAGGAAGTGGCGACGAGATTTGGTTTCTGCAAGATTGGCGCATCCAATAAACGCTCGTTGCCTGCGCGGTGAAACTGGATCCATTTTAAATCGAGAGCAATGCCCAGCTCAGGGAGGACTTTATGCGTGTAAAGCACCTCTATATCCTGCCAGGTCTCCTGGGGGATCTCTTCTGGTTTGCTCGCTGGATGGGTGATGACTTCCAGACGGGGAGAGACCGCTTTAATCTGGTGGATTAAGTCTTCTTCGAACTGAACGGAGATCAATACCCTTATTGTTGAATTCATGTTGGTAAAAGTGGGATAAATGTTGGATAATTGTGGGATATCTATATACCTGAAGTTATGTTAAAAAGCGAACTCCAGGCAGTGTATCAAAGTCGAGGTCGCTTGTCAAATTA
>JBEQLH010000109.1:0-6863 GCA_040326075.1 Anaerolineales bacterium | reverse complement strand
TGTTAAAAAGCGAACTCCAGGCAGTGTATCAAAGTCGAGGTCGCTTGTCAAATTAGTCGTAAGGGCGAAGCATCCGCAGCTTGAGGATTTCTACCAAGAGGGATATCTCAACGGATGCTTCGCCCCTACTCAGAGACGATCTCCCCCAAATAACCCATCTCCGCCAGCGCGGCCAGCACCTTCTCCCGGGCGCCGGATTTGACGATCACGGTCGTCGGTCCCAATGGATCACCCAGGAAGCGAGCGGCTCTTGAAGTACGCAGTTCCTGGAGGATTTCGGGCGAGCTCAAGCGCAACACCAGGGCATGTTCCATGCGCGCCTGCCCACCGTGTTTTTCCCACCTGTCAAGCGCTTTCACCAGGCTGGGGGGAACCGGGTCAGCGTGTGTGCGCAGCAGGGCCAGCAGGTGGCTGGTGCGCAGACCACCCTGGGCAGCTCGCTCCAAAGAAGCCGGGGTGAGCTGATAAGTGTAGTCCTTGCCGTCAAATCCCCCCCAGAGACTGAAGCGAGCGATCTGGTAGCGCACGGCGCGCGGCACCCGGGTGGAGACCTGCAACCTGGCGTCTGATCTGGCGTGAACCTTTTGATCTTCGAGCGGTAAACCATCGGGAGCTTCACCCCCGAGAAGTGGCGCAGACCATTTTGAGAAACGAAAAGCTGTGTGCGCTTTACCTTCAGCTGGAGCGGCTAAATCGACAACCCCGAGCCAATAGAGAGGTCCCGTGATCATGAAGCGGATCAACTGACCATCAACTTGATCCCAATTTTCAAAACCACGCAGATATTGACCACTTTCACGATCACGGATAAACCAGGAATCATAATCTCCTGCCGGGCGCTGGAAATCGGGATGTTGTTGTTTAATGGCAGCGACAAAGGATTCCAAATTCCACCAGGTTTGCTGAGGGATGGTCGCCAGGAATTTAAGGATAGACACTCGTGTGCGAAGAGGGTCATTGGTCCATTCACCTTCCAGGATCAAGTGGGGGATGAGGGCTAATTCATTGAGCTTCTGGCTGTTCTGCCAGGAGAGCGCTAACTGGGCTAAGGCCTCCCCACGTCGTGCTTCCAGGAAAAGGCGAGTCGGTTCGGGTCTGGGCAACCCCTGCTCATCCAGTAATCCCGAAGCTGTTAATAACCCTTTCAAGGTCGTGGGCGTCAGGGGATAATCTCCTGGGTATGGAGAAAAACGCTCCTCCCCTGCAGGTAATTCCATGCGCAGGGCGGCTAACAATGTACACGCATCAGCTAATAATCGATCGGTGGCGAGTATTGGATGGGCGCGCTCTGCAGGCAAAGCTGCGCGGCCCAAGGATTGGATGGTGGTCACTTTATCAGCAGGTATTAATGGAATCAGATCAGAGGGGATAAATGCGAACTCTTCTGGTCCTTTTGATGTGTCAAAAAAGGCGCGCCCTAAAATTGCCCGGTACCATAAGACTTCTGCTGGCGACAATGGATCCCGGTAGGGCAGAGCACGATCCCTGCGCCCGGGCCCCATCTCCCGCACTTCTCCATAGCGGCGGGTGAAAAGCGACCAGGTCATCCGTCCGTCATTGCTCAAAATATCCGCCATCGCCTGCTTGGCTTCGGCAGGTAATGAGTCAACCACTTCTGCGACAAGGTGGGGATTCAGGAGCTGGGGGATTAGTTTATCCAAACCCTGATGAAACTCAGCAGCATCAAATTCAATTCCCCATAATTCAGCCACAATCTGGAGATATCCCAGGTCATACCCCTCCAGGTTCTGGGCTAGGTCAGGCATAATTCTACTTCACTGGAAGAACTTGGGCGGTTAAACAATAATTTCCAAAGCAGATGGCAGGACCTTCACGGAGAGCTGGCGCACGTCCGTTCCAAACCCGGCAAAAATCTCGCCGTCTGTATGGATAACCAACGGGCGATCAGATTTTATTTCCAATTCCCTGAATTTATTGATCCGTACCTGCGAGAAGCGCCCGTGGGTGCCTCTCATGACTTCCGGCAGCAGGCGGAACATCATCGGTCGCGATACACTGGTAATGGCGGCGTAATCCAACCAGCCATCGTCAACCAGCGCATCCGGAGCAATGAAGAATCCGCCGCCCTCCCGGGGACCATTGCATAAAACGACCAAGAGGTTCTCCTCCTGCCAGGTTTCCTGATCGGTCTTAAAGTGGATAAGAGCGGGATCATGGTTTAACATGATGGTCTGGATGGCTGCGATCAAATACACTAAGAAACCACTCAGCACAGGCACATTGCGGGAATGGATAGTTGCTTTGGCATCGAAACCAATACCGAGCGTATTATCCCAATATTCCTGCCGCGATCCACTCTCGATCGAGGCGATATCTATTCGTTTAGATTCTCCATTGAATGCGCGGCGCATGGCCTTGGCAGGTTGGGTTTGGATGCCAACATTACCGGCAAAATCATTCCCAGTGCCGACCGGTACAATGCCCAACCGCGGCCGGCGTTCTTCTGCAACCTGCATGAGGCCGTTGATGACCTCATGCGTAGTCCCATCTCCTCCAACCGAGATCACCAGTTCATAACCATCTTCAGCAGCCTTGCGAGCCAGTTCTGTAGCGTGGGTCGGGTAAACCGTCCCAGACCAATCTGCTCCACCAAATTCCTCGACTACTGATCGTAAATCTGTCCCCCAGCGCCAGGCGCGCCCTAAATCTGCGTTGGGATTGATGATCAATTTTGTATTATGTTTGGGCATATCGATTATGGATACTTATTTTTCATCTCTGAGGTTGGCAAGACGATCTGGCCTTCCATGGAATCTCCCAGAAAAGTCACCTGATCAGGCTGCATGCCAGCCATCCAGGCAGTGAACGCGGCAACCATGGCGTCTAATTCTTCTACCTGGTACAGCTCTTCAAGAGGTAGAATGCCCTGCAGTAAGCGATGGCGGGTGATCTCCTCAAATATATACATTGGATCTGGGATGTTGAGATCATTCTTGTAAAGAGCCAGCTGACGTTGTATACGACCCTCGAGAGAACGCTTGTGGAGCGGTAATTGTTCTAGCAAAACAGAAAAAGAGGCATGTGGATATACTTCCAGGTACTGGTGAGCGGCATCCTTTTGAGGATAGGTACGATAATTCAGGTTCTTCAGCCTGTGATAGAGGATGAAACCCTGCTGCATCCACCTGGGACAATCCTCGACCTCAGCAGATGTTTGCGGAATATAGATATTATGCTGGCGCAGCTGGTACTCAACCATGCGGAAATTCCGCCAGCGACCTGGTCGTGGAGGAGGAGAAAGGCGCTCGCGCACTTCTGTCCTGGCCATTAAACCGCGATTGGGACTGCGCGGGGCGCATACACCGACAATGGCTGAGCGTTGACCGGCAACAAATGCCAACACCTCTTCCATATCTCCCTGGCCGATGGCTAGCAAGCCGAGATCTTGATCAAGGGCAACATAGGTGAAAGGCCGGTCACCAGCTGTGGGATCTATTCCGAGATAAGTTGTATTGCTGTAAAACATTTAATAAGGTGTTGTTGGTTGAAGTTTAGGCGATAACTAGAGTTTAGCGTAAAAGTTAGGAAGATGCAATAAGCAAATCAGGAAGTCTGTCATGGGGTAAACCCGCCACCTATCTTTGACTTGTCGGTTAGGCTGGACTATACTTAGTGCCGTAACTCAATAGAAAAATCCAGAAATAAATTCATAAGGAGATCCTGCCAATGGCCGAAGAAACCTTTAAGTTAACCTATGCAACCATGTTCAATCCGCCCGAAGAGCTGCACACGCGTTTCGAGCAGGTGCTGGCCGATGTTAAGGGCAATTTGGGGAAAGAACACGGTATGATCATTAACGGCGAGGAACGCTTTGCCGATGAGAAATTTGAGGATCGCTCCCCAGGCAACACCGATCTGGTCTTGGGCGTGTTCCAAAAAGGGACCGCACGAGATGCCGATGACGCGATCTCGGCTGCCCGGAAAGCATTTCCCATATGGAGCGGGATGAAATGGCAGGAGCGCGTAAGTTTGGTGCGCAAGGCAGCCGAGATCATGGATCAGCGGACCTTTGAAATTGGGGCGGTGATGGCGATGGAAGTCGGCAAGAACCGCATGGAATCCCTGGGCGATATTGCTGAAACAGCTGACTTAATCCGCTATTCTTGCTACCAGATGGAGAAGAATGAAGGCTATATCGTCGAGATGGGTCGTGACCCGCTGGTGGGATATACGGCGACCAATACCTCAGTGCTGCGGCCCTACGGCGTGTGGTTGGTGATCAGTCCCTTCAACTTCCCAGCCGCACTAACCGGAGGTCCATCGGGGGCGGCTCTGGTAGCCGGAAACACGATCGTGATCAAGCCTGCCACGGATACACCCTTTGTCGTGCGCATGCTGGCGGAATGCTTCCGCGATGCTGGTTTACCAGAAGGGGTCGTCAACTTCGTTACCGGACCCGGCAGTACACTGGGACAGGCACTGATCGACAATCCAGACGTAGATGGGGTGACCTTCACCGGCTCCTTTGATGTCGGAATGGGGATTTTCCGTGATTTCGCCAAGGGGCGTTATGTGCGCCCAACCATCCTCGAGCTGGGTGGCAAGAACCCGGCTATTGTCTCGCGGAATGCAGATGTGGAACGGGCTGCGATCGGCATCGTCCGCTCCGCATTTGGCCTGCAGGGTCAGAAGTGCTCAGCATGCTCGCGGGTGTTCATCGAGGAACCTTTATACGATACATTGGTTAACCGGGTGGTTGAGCTGACCAATAAACTGGCTGTCGGTGACCCAACCGATCGCGAAGTTTATATGGGGCCGGTGATCAACAACAGCTCCTACCAGGATTTCAAGAATTTCACCGAGGAATTTTCCCAGGCCGGCACCTTCCTGACAGGGGGTAAAATCCTGACTGAGGGTGAACACGGAAAAGGATACTTCTGCACGCCCACGATAGTGGCTGATGTACCCCTCGACCACCGCCTTTGGAAGCACGAAATGTTCCTGCCGATCACTACTGTAACCAGGGTTGGCAGCCTTGATGAAGCTATGAAAGAAGCAAACGACGTCAATTACGGTTTGACGGCTGGATTTTACGGCTCTCCCGAAGAAACAAAGTGGTTCTTCAAGAATATTCAGGCGGGCGTCACATATGCCAATCGACCGCACGGCGCCACCACCGGTGCATGGCCTGGGTTTCAACCATTTGGCGGCTGGAAAGGCTCCGGGTCCTCCGGAAAGAATGCCGGCGGGCATTACTACCTGCCGCTCTACCTGCACGAACAAATCCAAACCAATATTGAGTGAAGCGGATATTGAGGGACGGTAAATAAAATCTTAAATAATGAAGGACTGGGATAAAGGAAGCAGGTATCCTTTATCCCGTCTATCTTCAAATTCCATCACTTCGTTAAGACAACCCACATGAACAAACTAATTCCTCTCTCAGAAGCGATTCAGCGCAATGTAAATTCTGGGGATACGGTCTATGCGGCTGGATTCACGCACCTGATCCCCTTTGCTGCGGGTCACGAGATCATCCGCCAGGGCTTCAAAGACCTGGTCCTGGCGCGTGCCACTCCGGATTTAATTTATGACCAGCTGGTGGCAGCTGACTGCGCCCGGAAAGTGATCTTCTCTTACATGGGCAATCCTGGGGTGGGGTCCTTACGCATCGTACGCCGTGAAATCGAAAAAGGGGACCTTGAATGGGAGGAATATTCCCACTTCAGCATGATCACGCGCTTGCAAGCCGGAGCAGCCGGGCTGCCCTTCATGCCCATGAATCCCACTGCGGCTGGCGACCTGGAACGCGCAAATCCTCTTTACCGGCGGATCCGCGACCCATATTCAGATCAGGAAGTTGTCACCGTACCCGCTCTAAACCCGGACGTGGCAATCGTGCACGTGCAGCGCGCCGACGCGGATGGCAACGCCCAAATTTGGGGCATCATCGGCGAACAGAAGGAAGCGGCCTTTGCTGCCGAGCGAGTGATCATCACTGCAGAAGAGATCGTCAGCCAGGAAGTGATCCGCTCGGATCCCAATCGCACCTTAATCCCGGGCTTCATTGTCGATGCAGTCTGCCATGTGCCCTTTGCTGCCCATCCTTCCTATACTCAGGGCTATTATGACCGGGATAACGCCTTTTACCTGGAATGGGACTCCATCAGCCGGGATAAAGACAGCGTGCAGGCGTACCTGGACGAATGGGTGTTTGGCGTGCAAGACCGGGAAGAATACTGGCGCAAGTTAGGAGGCGAGGTGCACGATCGGCTGAAGGTTGATAGCCACCCCAGTTCTCCAGTAGATTATGGCAGGTATTAATCCGCTAATGAACGCGAATGAACACTAATAAAAAACCTTAATCGTGCACAGGAAAAGAGATGTCGAATCTGCTTTTCAAGGATGAAGTATATGCAATTGTTGGGGCTGCGATGGAAGTTCACAATGAATTAAAAGATGGTTTTTTGGAACCCGTCTACCAGGAAGCCTTGGAGATTGAACTAGCTAAATGTGATATCCCGTTCACGCCCCAGCAGGAAATTCCAATTCAATATTAAAATCTGCTCTTGAAGAAAACCTATGTGGCAGACTTTGTTGCTTTTGAAAAAATTATCGTTGAGATCAAAGCAATTGATTATTTGACCGGGCGAGAAGAAGCCCAACTACTTAATTATCTTAAGGCAAGTGGAATCGAGCTAGGATTATTGATCAACTTTGGTGCCAAGAAATTAGAATGGAAACGGATGGTACTCACTAAGAAGCAGGTATATAAAAAGTATTAGTGTATATTTGCGTATATTAGCGGATAATAATAATGAACATATCAACGAACTATACTTCATCCGAATTGATGACGATAAATGCCTCCCGGCTGCTGCGGGATGGCGATGTGGTCTTTG
>JBEQLH010000337.1:0-3077 GCA_040326075.1 Anaerolineales bacterium | reverse complement strand
TACTTGTAACACCCCTGACCATACCGGTAAATAAGCACGCTGCCCCAGTTGATTGGGTGGTGATCTTATGAACAAGTTGATTTAAATCCAGATCCCCCTCTTCAACTGCAAAATAATATGGACGGTTCATTAGCACTCCCCACCACCACTTACCGGTGGAAATAAAGCTACTTGCGCATTTTTGGGGAGGAGATCATCATCAAATCCAAATTCTTTGTTCACTGAGATCAAGGTTGAATCCAATGCCGGGATTAAATCTGGATATACTTCTCCAATAATGGTCTTGAACTCCTTCACAGATGTAGCTTCCGGAATTTCCAAGGAGATCTCTTTCTTACCAATAATTTCACGCAGATTCGCAAAAAAAAGGACCGTGATATTTATCATCTTTGTCATACTACCTCTAAAGTTACGACACACTTATGGTCAATATTCACTCATTGACAACATCACCACTTTGACCACCATGTTTTTCCGCCAAGCGAATATTTTGAATGATCATCGTTTTTTCGACCGCTTTCGCCATATCATATATAGTTAGTGCAGATACGGCGACTGCAGTAAGCGCCTCCATCTCCACGCCAGTTTTCCCCATAGTTTTTGCACTGGCAACAATATAAATTCCAGGAAGCGCCTCATCCAATTCGAACTCAACCGATATCTGGTTTAAAGGCAATGGATGACACAATGGAATCAGATCCGATGTCTTTTTTGCCGCCATCACTCCCGCAACTTGAGCTACAGCAAGCACATCACCTTTGCCCATCGACCCAGATTCAATCAATTTTAAAGTTTCAAGTCGCATAACGATCTCACCTTTCGCGATCGCAATCCGAGATGTGTCTGGCTTCTGGCTTATATCAACCATTCGGGCGTGTCCATGATCATCAATGTGGGAAAGTTTTGAGCTCATTTAGAGAGAATTATAGCATCAGAGACATGCATTGTTTTACCAAGCTGTATTTTGACTAATCCATATTTAGCGATATTTTTCCATCACTACCCGCTAATTTTTTGAATTTGAACCCCACAACTATCAACATTCTGCGTGATATAATACGCCGCCATGAGTAATAAGATAAACAAATGGAGAAATGGCCTGGCGAAAACCAGCAAGGCAACGTTTGGTCAAATTGCCTCCCTTTTAGGTGCATCCGAGATTAATGATGAAACCTATGAGGAATTGGAGGCGCTCCTGATCAAAGCTGATTTAGGGATTGAAACCAGTGAGTCCATTCTCGAGGTATTATGGGAGCGTGAACGCCAGGATGGCTTGACGAAGTCTTCTCAACTCAAAGCTGTCCTTCGCGAAGAACTGCGTAATCGCTTAGATGTTCCCCCGGAACTTAATTTCGTCGACCAGCCAACAGTAATTCTGATAGTTGGCGTGAATGGCTCTGGAAAAACCACAACTATCGCCAAGCTCGGCAATCGCTTGACAGACCAGGGGAAGCGGGTCATCTTTGGAGCTGCGGATACATACCGGGCTGCCGCTGTTGAACAGCTCCAGATTTGGGCCGAAAGGCTGAATATTCCTGTCATAGCTGGACAACCAGAGGGTGATCCGGGGGCGGTTGCATATGACACTGTTCAATCCGCGGTTGCTCGCCATTTCAATGTTGCCTTTATTGACACAGCTGGTCGGCTGCATACTCGCTTTAATTTAATGGAAGAGTTAAAGAAGGTTTACCGTGTTGTCGGGAAGGCATTACCAGGTGCACCGCACGGGGTCTGGTTAGTTATGGATGCGACCACCGGTCAAAATGCATTGCACCAGGCCCTTGCTTTTAAAGATGCAGTTAATGTCACGGGCATCATCCTGGCAAAGCTGGATTCTTCTGCCAGGGGCGGAATGGCATTCGCAATCCAACGAGAATTAAAGCTGCCAATACTCTTTGCCGGTCTTGGAGAATCATCTGACGATCTGCAGCCATTTGATCCGGACTTATTTATTGATGGTATTCTAGGAGAAGAGGAGTAACCGATGCAAGAACTAATCGATCGATTAATTGCAGTCCAACAAACCTTTATCCATTTATTGGAGCGTCTTTGACTTACCTGCTAAGGAAAAGCAATTGATCGAACTCCAAAAAAAGGCAGAGAACCCTGATTTGTGGCAAGATCCTAAAGCTGCTCAAAAATTGATGAAAGAGACATCAACCTTGAAAGAAGAGGTCTCTGAGTGGCAGAATCTCCGTCAAACGATCGCAGATACATTGGAGTTGGCCCAACTTGAAGATCAATCTCTAATACCAGAAATCGAAAACGAGACAGCTGAACTCGAAACCGAGGTCAATAAACGAGAGTTCGAGGCCAAGCTTTCTGGACAATACGATCGCGGGAATGCACTTCTTGCGATCCATGCTGGAGCTGGAGGGACAGATTCCCAGGATTGGGCTGAAATGCTCGAACGGATGTATCTGCGTTGGGCAGAACGCAAAGGTTACAAGGCAGATATCCTTGACATGACTGAAGGTGAAGAAGCAGGTATCAAAAGCGCCACAATAGCAATTAATGGACGCAATGCTTACGGCTATCTGCGATCCGAAAAAGGTGTTCACCGTCTCGTAAGACTGTCTCCATTTGATTCAGCTCACCGGCGACATACCTCCTTTGCAATGATCGAGGTCTTGCCCCAAGTTGAGGAAGACTCGCAGGTTGATATTAATTCAGAGGACTTAAGAATCGATGTATTCCGCTCATCTGGGGCTGGAGGCCAAAACGTTCAAAAGAACGCCACTGCAATCAGGATCACTCATCACCCTTCAGGCATCGTCGTCAGCTGTCAGAATGAGAGATCTCAGCTTCAAAACAAGCAAAACGCGATGCGGGTTTTACGCTCACGTCTTGTAGAGTTAAAGCAAATAGAACAGGAAGAAAATATTTCCCAACTTCGAGGCGAATACCAAAAAGCTGAATGGGGAAGCCAGATTCGCTCTTATGTACTTCATCCATACCAAATGGTCAAGGACCATCGCACGGATTTTGAAAGAGGTAACACTCAGGCAGTCTTAGATGGTGATATCGATGGATTCATCGAGGCTTATCTTCAGAGCAAAGTTGGAGAAAATCAGACT
>JBEQLH010000015.1:25139-27589 GCA_040326075.1 Anaerolineales bacterium | reverse complement strand
AAAATTTGTCACCAGTAAATTGTCCTTTTCATCAAAGGTTCACGATTGTGTCGATTGATGAAGAATAGAAATTATTATTTATTTGCATAATGATACCCGGAAACTTTAAGTTTTCAGGTATCATGTTGAGAACTAGTCTGGATCAAAACCTCGAAAAAGGAATTATTTGTCGGACACCATTTCAGCTTCAACACAAAGGTGCAAGATGCGTCCCCTGATTTGATCCTATTATTATAGATTTTTGCTTACCTATATGAAACAGGTAATTGGGGTTCACTATATACCTGAAGATTGAAGATATCAGGTCTTGCGTAGTGGCCTACTACATCAAAATCAACTTTAGCTTTAGTGATTTCGGACATATCCAATTCTGCGTACAGGATGCCCTCTCGATCATATAGGGGACCTGCCAGGACCTCACCAAAAGGTGAAACGATGATGCTTCCTCCCCGGCACATGATTACAGGTTGCTCGGCCAGCTCTTCATACGTCTCTAAATCAATAGGATACATATCTTTGGTGACATATTGGTTGCATCCAAGGACGAAACAGCGACCCTCACAGGCTATATGTTGCATTGTCGCTCCCCATGTGTCCCGTGAATCTGCAGTGGGTGCCAAATAAATTTCAACCCCTTTGCCATACATCGCCATTCGGGCAAGAGGCATATAATTTTCCCAGCAAATAAGACCCCCAATCTTACCAACAGCGGTTGGAAACACGGGCATGGTGCTGCCATCGCCCTCACCCCAAATTAGACGTTCTGCACCCGTGGGTTTCAATTTGCGGTGTTTGCCCAGGAAATTTCCACCAGGGTCAAAATACAGTAACGAGCAGTATAAGGTTCCCTGGCTAAAGTTCCCGTCGCGTTCTATGACACCAATTGCTAAGTAGACTCCTGCTTCTTTAGCAGCCTTTCCTAAAGTTTCCACTTCGCGGCTGGGAATTTTAATCGAGTTATCCCAGTACCTCTTCCACAAGGCACGACCTTCCTCACTTCTGCTCCCAACAACCATCCCGAAGGAAAATCCTCGCGGATAAGCGGGAATGTAAGCCTCTGGTAACAGAACGAGTTTGCTGTCATTTGCACCAGCCTCTGCAATTAAGTGACAAGCTTTTTCTATCGTCAAATTCTTGTCAAACAAAATTGGCGCGGCTTGTACAACAGCTGCTTTTACTGACTCCATATGACCTCCTTGATTAGTTCAAAATCATTGCATGCCTAATGAATGCGCAACCTACCTGCTTGTTTGTTCCAAGTACTGCTTATCCAAAGCAAAATGCTTGCGATACGTTACGCTCACCTTTGGGCGAAGCGAGTTCAATTTCATACAGGATTGGGTAGCATTGTCAGAGTAAAGGATACCAAATGTTCTTAGAATATAAATGGAATAAACATTTTGGTCTCTTTCATATAATCTTGATACACATCACCAAAATAGAGGATATTCTCAGCTTCTTCAACCTTAGCGGTTAAGACAAGAAAAACAGATGCAATGATAGTTAAAGAACCACCAATCCAAGTTGGGTGTTTGAAGAACACTCCCCAAGCCAGGAATAATAACGAACTATAGAATGGATGTCTAATGTAACGATAAGCACCTACCGTTACTAATTCAGTTGTTTTTTCAATGCCTATCAAATGTGGATCCTTACGCTCAGGGTCTAATTTCCCCGCCTGGCGGAATAATTGAAATCCGTGAATAATCAAATATAAAGAGACGATTAGTAGAGACCATGAAATTAATTGATTGATACTGAATGGTTCAAAGAACCAGTATTTAAGCTTTAACAATACTAAGATGAGAATTGCTTCCCAAGCAAAAAAACGGTAAAAGCCATGGGAATGAAAGTCACGAAGTGATGATCGCGACAACCAAGCAAATCCGATTGACCCAACGAAAAAAATAACTAATTTGAATTGAAGAGCCATTTTTTTGAATTCTGATAGTACTTATACCGCGCTACGCTAACACGATTGTTTTAGGGGCGTCACCCATCCCTGGTCTGATACTGCGAGAGACTGTGAAAAAAGTCTTTCCATGAGATAATCGATACATTAACATCGCTTACCAACAAAGGGGTACGATAAACACTATTTTGAAGGGCTAAACCGCGATCACTTGACCCTTTTTCCAGAGACGCTGGACGATTACATTAGCCAGGAAAATCGGTTCGCCGGTTTGGTTTTCCACCGCACAGAGCAGAAAGGTATCTTGAGGCTTCGTCGACATATTTTGATGCATTCACCTTCTGACCCTCGATATCTATTATTTATTAATAATGCTTCCAATGATGCTGCTCACCTATGCTAATCAGTATGACCTGAATCTGCTGGTTATGGA
This sequence comes from Anaerolineales bacterium, assembly GCA_040326075.1. Lineage (GTDB taxonomy): Bacteria > Chloroflexota > Anaerolineae > Anaerolineales > UBA4823 > PFL25. Next base: position 25,244 of record JBEQLH010000015.1, on the reverse strand, counting down.
GAGAGCAGTTTATACATCACAATGGCATCAACAAATCCTAATTGTTTATGTTGGAAGGCCTGCGGCAAGGAACCAATCACTTCAAATCCGTGCCTTTTCCACAGA
>JBEQLH010000015.1:17748-25039 GCA_040326075.1 Anaerolineales bacterium | reverse complement strand
GCTTCCTTTTCGGAAATATCGGGCGAGTATGGATAAGTCTCACCAGCGCGGAAGACCGGCTCGATGATGCGCCATACAGATGGCCAATCCTGCTCTCTAAAGGGCCGGATATCGATCAAATGTTGATCCATACAAATTTTATCCTCAACAACACTGCTTGTTCTCGGGTGGGATGCGGATCTTGAGAAGATACAGATGGGAGCCCAAATTTTCAATTTTGCTGAATCCGAATCCCAGCAAACGAGGAAATCAGGGTTCAGGCAGAAGCTGGCTCAAATGTTACCGAGGTAACCCTACCCTGAAAGTACTCCCAAGGACCATCATCCTTTTCGAAAATTGCGACAACTGCTGATGGAATACGCACACCGGCGAATTCCTGGTGTTCGCTGAATTCATAATGCCAGGGCGCTAAAACGTATCCGTCAGGAAGGTCATAGGGACGCGAAGGGCTGAAGGCGCGAATTACATCTCCCTTTTTGTTGATCTCGAAGTGAACCATAACTTCCTGTTCTCCGGCGCCACTTCGCACCTCAAAAGCGTTTTCCCCTACCTCGGTCCATCTTAAACTCGGATCTACCAGCACAAACGATGGCAGCAGGGGGAGTTCACCCAGATTTCGCACCACCTGACTGGTCAATACCTCTGGGTCAGTTCTTGATCCCATGGAGAAAATTCCCCAAAGTCGGGCGCTTCCCCAACCTTGACCATCCAGGTGCCCATCCTCAGCAGTGATCCAGACACCGCGCATCATTCGAAATCTGGCTCGCCAGTTGAACGAAAGGGGGGAGGCTTTATAGATTCCCTGCGCGCTGAAGGGAGTCCAGCGGCCGCGGATATCCATACTGCCCTCTTGCTCAATTCGGATGGTGCCCGGGATATCAATGCTCACCGGGAGGGCTGAGTCAAGCCAGCGCTGGGTGGCTGGTGGAAGTGAGGTGCGAGAGACCTGGCTTGGCGGTCTTGATTCTTCTTGAGTCATGTATCTACCTCTGGATAATTAATAAATGATGCTCACATTTGATGGTTTAAGTGATAGCTTTGACCGATCAGGGAAATGGATTTCGTATCCAAGATGAGTTCATTTGGATAGATCATAGCATGGTATTTTAGCAATTATCTCAAATGAACGCAAAGGAATCTGAATAATTTAATATCCGAGCTGAGATCTTCATCCTGTCTGACCGACAAAGCGCTTTCTTTCGATGATCAGAACGAAAAGGATTATTGAGGCAACCAGGAATGAAAGCGTGATATTGATGGTAAGCGTTCCCTGGGCAATGAACTCTCCGATGAAATCGAATAGGGCTAGAAAAAATAAGATGGAAAAGCTGCTGCGTTTTCGCTGTAATAGAAAAGGGATGTTGATCAAGAAAAGGATGCCGACAATAAAGCCGGAAATCATCAGAAACCTGTGATCCACCATCACAGTGCTGCGAATCTCCCCCAGATCAACATAGAAGGCATATGTAACAACCACGTGTTGGATGAATTTCTCCAAGGAGAGAAAAACCAGGATATAAAGCAGGAAATTTTCTTTAATTTTCACCTGGAATCCAATGACCAATAGTGGTATTTAGGAAATATCAAATATCAAGGAAATTGACAGATCCGTTTTGAGAAATGGAGATAAATAATTGAAACACCCCTGGCTCTGTCCGCTTGTGTGCTGGTGATATTTGAACAGCCCTCAGCTTCTAACTTAGTTCTGATTGTTATTCAGAGACAAGGAAAGGATACCCTCGTTAACCCATGCGTACCCGAAGCCAAAATAGGGGAACATCCAGCGGCGAATCTTGCTCACATCGGTAGTCTTCAATTCGATGGATAACCTTTCACCGCATTCGCCGGCCATTTCCTCTGTCCAGGCGTAGCCATAGCCAGAATACGGAAAGCTCCAGCGTTTCTTTCTGGTCACTTTCCTGGCTGATAATGCAGCTTCATTGCCACCTATTCTTCCTTGCAGCTCCTGGCGCCAGGCATAGCCAAGACCCTGGTAGGGAAAATCCCATTTCCTGTCTTTTCCAACTTCAGTGGTGTTTAGATCAACTTTAATGCCCTCGCGCGAGCCTACCATCCTTTTTGTCCAGGCATAACCATAACCCAGGTAGGGGAAGCGAGTCGATTTGGATTTCCCGACTTCAATAGCGGAAAGTTCAATGTCAAAAGTGCCCCCTTGATCTCTGACGATCGCTACCAGGGCTTCATAGGCAATCGACTCATCACTAGATCTTGGTGATTGTGGTTTTCCATCCTGGAGCGGGTTTTTACAATTTGGACACTTGCCAGCCCAACCATCAAAATCACATTCACAAGTCGAGCAGTACATTCAAACCTCCTATAGAGTTTCGTCAAATCATGTTAATCTTCGTGTTTAAGAATAGCAAGGATTTTGAATTAATGCAACATACCCCAGTATGGGATGATGTCATCCAGGAGGGTGGTTTTCGCAATAACAGTCTTGAATTCCAGTCGAAATTACATCATGAGTATGGTTCTTATCCCCGAAAAGAGATCGGTTGGAGAGTGAAAGTTGATAAATCTGGTATAATTTTTTCGATTAACATGTTTGATAGTTGATATCTATATATAGATAACGCCGGGTGTTCCCTGGTGTTATTTTCATGAACTGCGGTGTTCTAATGCGGAGGCCCAATTTTATTATGGATAAAAGTGAATACCTGGATCTATATCACCAGATGGTGCTTATTCGGCGCGTAGAAGAACGCGCGGCAGAACTCTACCAGCAGGGGAAAATTGGTGGCTTCCTGCACCTTTACATCGGACAGGAAGCGGTAAGCACAGGCTTGATCTCTGCCCGCAAACCACAGGATCGAGTGATTACCGCTTACCGGGATCATGGGGTGGCGATCAACGCTGGAATATCTCCTCGAGAGGTGATGGCCGAACTTCTGGGGAAAGCCACCGGGATATCCAAGGGCAAAGGTGGTTCGATGCACATGGCAGACGTGGAGAAGAATTATTGGGGCGGTCACGCGGTGGTCGGTGCTCATCTTCCGATCGCAACAGGTTTAGCCCTCGGTGACCAATACAAATCTACTGATGGAATCACGATCTGCATGTTTGGCGATGGCGCCACCAATATTGGCTTTTTCCACGAAGCGCTCAATCTCTCGAAAGTGTGGAATTTACCCGTGTTGTGGGTGAATGAGAACAATCGCTATGGCATGGGCACGACTGTTGAGCGCGCCTCGGCTGTTCCCGAGATTCGTCAGAAGGCAGAAGGTTATGGCATTCCTAACGCCCGGGTGGACGGAATGAATTTGATCGAAGTGCGTCAAGCTGCTGAGGAACATCTGGAATTCATCCGTTCTGGAAATGGTCCCTTCTTTCTGGAAGCGGTCACCTACCGCTATCGCGGCCATTCGATGGGTGATCCTGAAAGGTACCGGGAGAAAGATGAAGTTGAGAAGTGGCAGGAGGAAGACCCGATCGGAATTTATCGCCATCATTTACTTAAGGAGAAGATTGTCACAAGTGAAGAGCTCGATGAGTTAGATGACAAAGTTGAGGCAGAGGTTCAGGATGCAGTTGAGTTTGCTGAATCAAGCCCTGAACCAGCGCCTGAGGAATTGTTTACAGATATTTATGCAGAAAATTAACCAGGTAAAAACCCCGAAGTATTGAGGACTTATATAACCTGGTAATAATAAAAGTCAAGGAATGATTAATGGCTAGAATAACAATGCGTGAGGCTATTTCGCAAGCCTTATGGGAGGAAATGGAGCGCGATGAAAGCGTCTTCATCCTGGGGGAGGAGGTTGGGGTTTGGGGTGGTACCTATGCAGTGACCAAAGGTTTTTACGACCATTTTGGAGAGAAGCGCGTGCGCGATACCCCGATTGCTGAATCGGTGATTATCGGTGCTGCAATTGGTGCTGCCATGACCGGATTACGTCCCGTAGCTGAGTTGATGACGATTAATTTTGCATTCGCAGCGATGGACCATATCGTTAACGAGGCGGCGAAATTACGTTATATGTTCGGCGGTCAGTTCACCATTCCCATGGTAATCCGCACCCCCAGTGGTGGTGGTCGCCAGCTGGGTGCCACCCATTCTCAAACACCGGACGCGATCTTCGCCCACTTCCCTGGATTGAAGGTTGTTGCCCCTGGAACACCTGAGGATGCAAAAGGTATGCTAAAAGCTGCGATCCGCTCGGATGACCCGATTATGTTTATCGAGCATGCAACCCTGTACCAGGTGCGAGGTGAAGTTCCTGACGGAGAGTACACCACCCCCCTGGACAAAGCTAAAGTACAGCGGCCTGGAAGTGATGTAACCGTGATCACATACAGCAAGATGCTGGAGATATCTATGAAAGCAGCTGATGAGCTGGCTAAAGACGGTATCGAAGCAGAGATCGTTGATTTACGCAGCTTGCGCCCATTGGATATGGAACCAGTGCTTCAATCTTTTCAAAAAACCAACCGGGCTGTGATCGTTGAGGAGGGTTGGCGCTCGTATGGTGTTGGAGCAGAAGTATCCGCAAGGATATATGAAGAGGCATTTGACTATGTTGATGCACCCATCCAACGGGTTGCGCAGAAGGAAGTACCCCTGCCTTATAACAGGACATTGGAACAGATGGCCTTACCTCAGGTCGAGGATGTAATCAAGGCAGTAAAGGAGGTGCTGTGATGGCGGAAATTGTCAGCATGCCCAAACTGGGATTCGATATGGCTGAGGGCACCCTTTTACGCTGGGTTGTTTCTGAGGATGAAGAGGTCGAGAAAGGTCAAATTCTGGCAGAGATCGAGACGGATAAGGCAACTGTTGAAGTGGAATCAACCTACTCAGGAGTTGTGCGGAGGCATTTAGTCGAGGAAGGCGCAATCGTCCCGGTCAGCACTCCGATCGCGGTGATTGGTGAAGCTGCGGAAGAGATCGATTTTGAACAGCTGGTGGGAGAATCTTCTGAACAGGTGTTGCCAACAGAAGCAGGTAAAGAGGCTGATATTGACGCAGCGGCTGAAACTTCCGCTGAAACTGAAAAAATTGTTGTCTTAGATGGTGATGTGCGTTTACCAGATGGCGTCCGAGCTTCACCACTGGCCAGACGGATGGCTGAGGAATTAGGGCTTGATTTGCGTAAAATTAGGGGCAGCGGTCCTGGCGGCCGGATCATCAAGGCGGATATTGAAGCGGATCAAGAAGCTGCACCGGTGGGCGTTGAACCTCAATTCACTGCTCCTCCTATCATCACCGGCGAAGTTCCTGCGGACAGGCATGTGCCGCTCAGCAGATTAAGGGCTGCGATTGGCAAACGCATGGCGCAATCCAAACAGGAATATCCCCAATTCTTCATCACCCATGAATATGATGTTGGCCGATTGATTGATATTCGCAAGCAGTTCAACAGTATTTTGCCTGAAGAGGAGAAAACTTCGGTCAATGACTACATCATAAAAGCGACTGCAATGGCACTGCGTGAATTTCCCAATCTGAACGCCAAACTCGATCCAGACAACCAGGCAGTCATCCAGTTCGGACATGTGAACATAGGGGTCGCGGTCGCAGTTGAGAATGGCTTGTTAACGGTAGTTTGCCATGATGCAGATTTGAAATCCGTTCGCCATATTGCCATGGAGGTGAAATCAATGGCATCTCGCGCCAGGGGAGGAAAAGTTCGCCCCGAGGATATTGAAGGATCTACATTCTCAATCAGCAACCTGGGAATGTTCTCGGTTGAGGAGTTTATCGCCATTATCAATCCTCCGGAAGCGGCAATCCTGGCGGTTGGTTCAGCCAACCAGGTTGCAGTCGTCAAAGTTGGTGATATCATTCCAGGGTGGAGGATGAAAGCCACGATCTCTGTCGATCACCGGGTGAGCGATGGTGCTGAGGCAGCTCGTTTTATGCAAGCCCTGGCGACATATTTGGAAGAACCACTTCGATTAATGTTGTAGCGTGCAGTTCTGAGGTGTCAATATGGGTGAACAATTAGATCATATTCGGAAGCGCTTACAGGCTGAAGGTGAGAAAACGATCGGCTTCTTCGAGGCTCTATCAGCGGAGGAATGGGAAAAACAAATATATTCGACAGGTTCTAAGTGGCGGGTTCGAAATGTATTAGCGCATTTCATCTCAGCAGAGCGCGCATACCAGCTGTACCTGCAGGATGTGCTCCAGGGGGGGCGAGGGGCACCAAATAGCCTGGATATCGATCAATTCAATGAAGCTGAGGTTTCCAACATGCAGGGGACTCCAACGGAGCTGATGGATACATACCAGCAAGTCCGCCGGGATACGCTTCAATTTACTTCAGAGTTAGAAGATGCTGACCTGGCGAGAACTGCCAACCACCCCTGGTTTGAAGATAAAGATGTAGGTTGGTATTTAAAGCTTTTATATCGTCATAACACCATGCACCGCATGGATATACGTAAATCCCTCAAGCGTGGTGAACCGCTAGCTCACACTGAAGAGCAGCGCACAGGTCGCCAAATCAATCCACAGAGCTAAACTATCATAGCTATTATTCGAGCATAATATGCCATCTGCTGAATACGATTTGGGATACATGGCTGCCGCAGTAGATTTGCTTGAAAAATATCTGCTCTCAAAGCAGATCTACTGGAAAATGATTGCAAGCGCACCACCAGGAGATCCGCCTTATCCCAGCCTGACCATCGGGGGATTATTATTGGCTCGAATGCGCACCCGGGCTCGCCAGTTAGACCCAAAGCAAACCCAGCAATTCACACAGCTGGATAGTGAAATTGAAAGAGTACGAACGAAATGGCGGACAGCCTGGGAGAACAAGCTCCAGGATGAATATCGCTCGAGGCTCAATTTATGGCGAGATTTCCTGGAAGAATTTCGACAGGATCCGGAAGATAACGCTGACCGGTACTCGTATGAGATAGGCCGGCGGGTTATGCTGCATTTATTGGAAGGGGATACTCGGGGAATTCCAAATGCTGAGCAGCAAATGTTGGCGGGAATGGACAGCATCTTATCAGGGTTGCTGGTGCCAGGGGAATTTATCTGGGATGAAGAGCTCGCTGCAGGGTTCTCACAAGACGAATTCCCATATTTATACGGGACATTGAAAGGATAAAAAGTTTATTGTTTCGGGGGAGAAAAGTGTTCGAGCAGCGCTGCTTGACCAACTCCATTTTGTAGACAATCCAGAAGGATGAGGGGACCTCCTTGTGGTTTGGTGTTTGCCAGTGCTAGAACGGGTTTGCTCAATTCATTCTGCAATTCCATATCAATTTGGGTTGAGAAGACATCCTGATTTAGCCATGAGCGCGGTAAAAATCCTAT
>JBEQLH010000015.1:15833-17648 GCA_040326075.1 Anaerolineales bacterium | reverse complement strand
CCTGTGCAGGTTTCTCTCCCCACCATAGGGTTATATCATTGTCTTTAATATCAATTGAAGAGACTGGTCTTTTATCAACGATCAAAGCAATCTCAGGGTGGTCATTGGCGCAAATGTGCAAAGCGTCTTCAATGATTCCCAAGGTTGATGAAAATGCTACCCTGACCGGTGCGGGGGAGGGAGGAACGGTCGCTGTAATAGGGGGGCTGCATGCTGCAATTGCCAGACATGCCAGGAGTAAAAGGCTTTTATGCATCGTAAGCGTCTTGGAAATCCAGGTCGTCAAACGATCGTGACCAGCAGAACGATCAAACCAACGATAGCGCAGTAAGCCGCGAAATAATAAAGTGAATAACGCGCCAGGAATGAAAGCAACCAGCCGATCGCGAGGTAACCAACAACAGCTGCCGCGATGAAACCAGGAATAAATACAGGCAAGATTGATGTCAAATCTGGGATCTTCAATAAATCCAGCGTGGCTCCAAGTCCCGCGGCGAGCATGATCGGTACTGCCATAAGGAATGAGAACCGCGCGGCAGCCGGACGCTTTAAATCGCGCGTCATCCCACCTGCGATAGTTGCTCCAGATCTGGATAATCCGGGGAATAGGGCCAAAACTTGATAAAAGCCGATGATCAGTGCATCCACCCAGGTGATTTTTTCCAGGATCCGCTGACGTTTACCTACCCGTTCGGAGATCGCCAGAAGGATCGCGGTGGCAAACAAGGCGATGGATGTGGCTAACGGACTGGCGAATGCTCTCTCTACGATATCTTTTAGTAAAATTCCCGCAATGCCTGCTGGGATCGTAGCCAGCAGGATGTACCAACCGAGGCGTGCTGGTTGAGTGTCAAAAGGACGCTTGCGGCGTAATCCACGCAGAACACCACGCAGGATGATGTAATAATCTTTCCAAAAGAATGCTAAAACTGCGATCAAGGTTGCGACCTGGACAAGAACGTCGAATATGAAAGCTTCGTAGGGTGGGATATCCCATTTTAATAAGAAAGGGACGATCACCAAATGACCAGAACTGGAGATGGGTAAAAATTCAGTAATACCTTGAATTATGCCAAGGAAGATTGATTGGATGACTGTCATGTCGAGATATTATTCTAATCCTAAGCTGGCTCTCTGTTGGAAAAATTCTCCCGCGAAATCATTGAATTCATCCATGATGATCGCCTGGCGGATGTCATTCGCTAGAGTGATCAAGGTGTGTAAGTTATGAATCGATATCAGGGTCGCAGAAAGCATCTCCTTGGCGATGATCAGGTGACGGAGATAAGCCCGCGAAAACGTCCGGCAAGTGTAGCAATGGCACTCTTCATCAATCGGCAGCTGATCCTTAGCGAAGCTGGCGTTTACCAGATTGAGCCGATCTCCAAAGCGGGTCATCGCCGCGTTATGTCTCGCCAAACGGGTGGGCAGTACACAGTCGAAGATATCAACTCCCCTGCTAATTCCATTGACAAGGTCCTCCGGTGTTCCAACACCCATCAGGTAGCGGGGTTTGTCCTCGGGGAGCACCTGGTCCATGATCTCTAACATACTGTGCATTTCAGATTTGGTCTCCCCCACGGAGAGTCCTCCAATCGCGTTTCCAGGGAAATCTAAACCGGCGATGAATTGTGCTGATTGAACGCGCAAATCTTCGAAAATGCCACCCTGAACAATACCAAATAAAGCCTGGTCAGAACGTGTTTTGACCTCCAAGCAGCGTTCCGCCCAGGTGTGCGTACGATCCATTGCGTGTTGGGAGTAGACCTTGTCATAAGGTTCGGCACACTCATCGAAAGTCATGATGATATCCGC
>JBEQLH010000015.1:0-15733 GCA_040326075.1 Anaerolineales bacterium | reverse complement strand
CTTGCACGTCCCTGGCGAGCATCAAGTTGGAAGGAAAATGGGGGATTGACCACAGCCGTAGATTATACCCTTTTTCCGATGATATAATTCCAATTGTCTTACAATTACAATAACGCGGAATACGCGCATCTCAAGGAGACCTAAATGCAGCCATCACTGCGACTGCCTGGCCCCAAGGCGAAGGCAATCATAGAACGCGATCAAAATGTGATCTCTCCATCTTATCCTCGCGATTATCCATTTGTTATGGATCATGGAATAGGGTCTGAGGTCTGGGATGTAGACGGCAACCGGTTCCTGGATTTTGCAGCTGGTATTGCTGTGACTTCCACCGGTCACAGCCACCCGAAGGTTGTGAAAGCTATACAGGACCAGGCTGAGAAATTCATCCATATCTCCTCAGATTTTTACCACCAGAAGTGGGTTGAACTGGGGGAGAAGTTTGATGCCATCGCCCCATTTGAGGAAGAAGCAATATCTTTTATGACGAATTCGGGAACAGAGAGTGTAGAAGCTGCGATAAAATTAGCTCGTCACCACACTGGACGTACTCAATTTATTGCATTTTTGGGTGCATTCCATGGGCGGACGATGGGCTCATTAGCTTTCACTGCCAGCAAACCCCGCTACCATGAAGGGTTTTACCCTTTAATGGGCGGGGTCACACATGTACCGTACCCCGATCCATATCACCCTGTGCTCACATCTAAACCGGGAGAAGAGTATGGAGAGACGGTGGTCCGCTACATCGAAGAACAGATTTTGGGAAAAGTATTGCCTAAAAAAGATGTGGCCGGCATTCTAATCGAAACTATCCAGGGTGAAGGTGGATATGTATTACCAGCGAAAGGATTTTACCCCGCGCTGCGAGAATTGTGTGATAAAAACCAAATTCTATTGATCGTGGACGAAGTTCAGTCCGGTATGGGGAGGACCGGGAGATGGTGGGCGATTGAAAATTACGGTATTGAACCTGATATCGTGTGTGTTGGGAAAGGAGTTGCTTCAGGTGTCCCCCTGGGTGGGATCATCGCAAAGCGAAGATTGGTGAACTGGACTAAGGGATCACACGGGAATACATTTGGTGGCAATCCAATAGCCTGCGCGGCAGCTCTGGCAACGATCGACTTGATCGAGACCAGCTTTATGCAAAACGCCGCGGTTATCGGGGAATATGCATTAGATGCCTTGGAGGAAATAAAAACTCGCCACCCGACCATTGGTGATGTGCGGGGATTGGGATTAATGATCGGTGTGGAATTTGTCCAGGATCAGGTAACTCATGAACCCGATCATGGTCTGCGCGATCACATCATCCACAAAGCATTTGAAGGAGGACTGCTGACCCTGGGATGTGGAGAGAGCTCCATACGGATTGCGCCAGCACTTAATATCTCCCAAAATGAAATGGATGAAGGATTGAAGATTTTCGAGGGTGCGATAGCGCTTGCTGAACGTGAACGCATGATATCTTATGCTGCCTGATTTTCGAGTCCGCCAGCGTGATTATCTGCTGGAGATAGGGCGAGCGATTACCCAAGAGCTCGACCTGGATAAATTGCTCGCTCGTATCCTGAACATCTCAGTAGAGATGCTGGCCGGACAAGCAGGATTGATCGCGTTGAGAGGTGAAAAAGGGGGATGGAATGTAGCAACTTCACATGGCATCCCATCAGCATTTTTAAATTATCTCGACCCACTGTTGAAAGCGATCCCTGATCAAGAAGATCCCGCCAAGTTTGAACTACCAAGGATCAATTCCTTGCTCAAGGAAGTTACCAGGGTTGCCAGTCTTGGATTCTTGGATGGGGTTGGTTTGCCGCTGGTCTTCCGCAGCCGTGTTGTGGGAATGATCTTTATCTTTCGCAATTACTCGGGTCGATTCTCTGGTAATGATAAGGCGCTCTTGCAAAGTTTCGCAGATCAGGCAGCAATTGCTGTACGAAATGCTCAATTCTATGCTCAAATTCGCCGAGAGAAACAGCGGATGGATACCTTGCTCGACTCGGCAGCCGATGGAATCCTGATCCTAAATTCAGATAATAATGTAGAACGATGCAATCCGGCGTTTGCAAATTTATGGGGTACGCCAATAAGCGCCATCACCGAACGTCCACATGATGAGATCATCCGCTGGACCCGCGTTGAGAGTGGATTAACCCTTGAACAGGCAGAGGCTCAAGGATGGCCGTTAACCCCACATGCGACTCTTTATATCGAAGGCGACCTCGAACGCCCTGAACTGATGCCGCTGCCAGTTGGAATTACCTACGCACCATTATTATCACCTGAAGGTCAGTTGATCAATGTTGTTGCCACAGTACGGGATATTACCCACTTTCGTGAAGCGGATGAGATTAAACGTACATTCATCTCTGTTATCAGCCATGAACTAAAAACCCCCGTAGCGCTAATAAAGGGATACGTTGGTACACTTCGCCGGGAAGACGCAACCTGGGACAGGGCTATCGTCCAGGATAGCCTGGCAGTGATTGAGGATGAAGCAGACCGCTTGACGGAATTGATCGAGAATTTGCTGGATGCTACCAGGCTGCAAAGTGGGACAATCTCCCTAAACCGCTCGGATTTGGCTTTAGCCCATACGACTGAAAGGGTAGTCGAACGCTTCAGAGTTCAATCACCGCAGCATGTGTTCAAGGCTGATTTTCCCGACGATTTTCCGGTAATTATGGGCGATGAAGATCGTCTCGAGCAGGTCTTATATAATTTGCTTTCCAATGCAATAAAATACTCACCGAAAGGGGGTGAGATTCGCATCACCGGGCAGGTTCGTATTGAACAGATCATCATCTGTATCTCCGACCAGGGACCGGGAATTGCACCAGGAGATATCCCTTATATCTTCGACCGTTTTTACCGCGCTTCAGAAGCCAGCAAGAAAACTAAAGGAGCTGGGCTTGGTTTATTTTTATCCCGGGCGGTTATTGAAGCTCATGGGGGACGAATCTGGGTTGACCCAATGCCTGATCAGGGCGCCCGTATTTGTTTTTCTTTGCCGCGCTGAGAATTAACTGGGTATAATCTACCGGATGTTTTCAACCTAATACAATTTAAGAATCCTGGATATTCCTCAGATTAGGATTCTTGATCACTGTGATTTATATCCAATATGGAATCATAAAGGTATCTAGAATATGTCAAAAATGAAACTTTTTATAGGAGCAGAGAATGGCACAAACCAGAGTTAATTGTCCAAATTGCCAACAACCAATTATGGCAGATGTACAGCAACTTTTCGATGTTGCTGAAGATCCGAGTGCGAAGTCCAAATTGCTGTCTGGAGCATCGAACTTTGTTCAATGTCAGGTGTGTGGATACCAGGGTTCCCTGGCGACCCCGATCGTTTATCATGATCCTGAAAAGGAATTATTGTTAACATATTTACCAGCGGAAATTGGATTACCCCGTGATGAACAAGAACGATTATTAGGTGGTTTAATCAACCAGGTAGTCAACAACCTGCCCGCAGAACAAAGGAAAGCTTATTTGTTTACCCCTCGAGCGAACCTGACGATGCAAAGTTTGGTTGAGCAAATCCTTGAGGCGGACGGGATCACAAAAGAGATGATTGAAGCACAGAAAGAAAAGATGGAATTGCTGCAGCGATTAGCAACTGCCAGTGATGAGGGCGTGCGTTTGGAATTACTCAAAGAGCAAGAAGATTTAATTGATGCGGACTTATTTAATATTCTCACTCGTTTAATGGAAACTGCTGCTGGCACAGGTGATCAAGAATCAGCACGTCAATTGGAGGAGATCCAGACCCTTCTAATCGATAACACCGATTACGGGAGAGAAATTAAACAGCAATCTGAAGAAGTACAAGCGGCAGTGACATCTTTACAGGCAGCTGGTAAGGAATTGACCAGAGAGAAATTGCTGGACCTGGTAATCGACGCACCGAATGAAATTCGCTTGAGTGCATATGTGAGTCTTGCTCGTCCAGGTATGGATTATTCATTTTTCCAGTTATTGAGCGAGCGCATCGACCAAACCAGTGGAGATGAACGTGAACGGCTAGAATCTTTGCGTGAGCAGCTGTTGGATATGACTCAACAGCTCGATGCCCAGGTTCAGGCCAGAGCAGGACAAGCACAACAACTTCTAAACCAGATTGTTCAATCTGATGATGTAACTGCAGCAATTCAACAAAATGCTCCTCAAATTGATGAATTCTTCCTGCAGGCCTTACAACAGGCCTTGGAGGAAGCGCGTAAAAGTGGTGACCTCGATAAGATTAATAAATTAAATCAAATTGAAGAAATGATTCGCCAGGCGAGTGAACAACCCCCAGAGATAGAGTTCTTAGAAGAGCTGCTTGAAGCCCCAGATGAGGAAACGCGACAGCAGCTTTTGGAGAGTAATCAAGAAAAGATCACCCCCGAGTTTTTCCAAATGTTATCTGGACTGATGGCTCAGGTGGCTGATTCCGATCAAGAACCTGAGTTGGTGGCAAAGTTTCAGGATGTAAATCGGCAGGTCTTAAGATTTTCGATGCGTTCCAATCTCCAAGGGGAATAGCTTTGCGCATCCTACACGTAGTTGGAGCACGACCTAACTTTATGAAAGCTGCTCCAGTAATTCGGGAAATGGCTGGTTTTCCGGATTTATTTGAGCAATTGCTCCTCCATACAGGGCAGCATTACGATCCGAGGATGTCGCAAATATTCTTCGAGGAGCTTGACCTGCCCAAACCGGATGTTAACTTAGAGGTGGGGTCGGGTTCACACGTCTGGCAAACAACTCAAATCATGATGCGTTTTGAACCAATCTTGCTTGATTTCCAGCCTGATTGGGTGGTTGTTTATGGGGATGTTAATTCTACATTGGCCTGTAGCCTGGTGAGCAGTAAATTAAATTATGGTGTAGCTCATGTTGAGGCTGGGCTGAGATCTTTTGATCGCAGCATGCCAGAGGAGATAAACCGACTGGTGACCGATCAACTATCAGATTTGCTGTTTACACCATCTGAAGATGCCAATCGTAATCTTGATCGGGAAGGAATTGGGCAGCACAAAGTCCATTTAGTGGGGAATGTGATGATCGATACCCTGATTCATCTACTTCCTAAAGCGGAGCTTAATCTATCCCAATTATCACCGAGCTATTCGTCTGACCGCTATATCCTGGTTACACTCCACAGACCTTCCAATGTCGATGATCCTGAAACTTTGAAGGAAATTATGTCCGCACTTGAAAAGATCAGCAGTGAGATTCAAGTGCTATTTCCGGTTCATCCCCGGACACAAGAAAGGATCAGCGAATTTGGCTTGCAACCAAAAAACCCTCAGCTGGTGATCTTGGAACCCTTAGGGTACCTGGATTTCCTCGCTTTACAAACGAAAGCTGCCCTGGTATTAACTGATTCCGGTGGAATCCAAGAAGAGACAACATTCCTGGGAATCCCATGTCTCACCGCTCGATCAAATACAGAACGACCTGTAACCATCAGCATGGGCACCAATCAATTAGTGGAGAGTAAATCGACGGCATTGTTAGCTGCGCTTCAATCTCAACTGTCAGCTCCAGCTCCGGTAAAAAAAGTACCACCACTCTGGGATGGTTGCGCAGCGAAGAGGATTGCTCAGGTTTTTCGGCAAACCAATACAAACTGAGTAGTTTATGCTAATTGTAAGATTTTATTTCGGGGGGTTGTCTAATCGCAAGCCATGTCCGCGTACGGTGATAATAAACGGGTGGTTGGGATCAATTGCCGCCAAACGATCTCGTAAACGTCGAACCAGGGCATCTAAAGCTTGTTCAGATACCTCAAGAGCATTCTCTGCCCCCCAGATTTCTGAAATGATATCCTTACGGGGTACAACCCAATCTTGCCGGTCGTAGAGGAATTCGAGTAATTGAAATTGGGAAGCGGAAAGGGGTGGAATCACTTCTTCATCACGGATCCAGACTTGCCTGGAACTCTTCTCCAGTCGAAGGAGTCCTTCTTGGGAAGCTGAACCGCCAACCATAGTCCCCATTTCAAGCGGCATTGTGGCGTCTGAACTGAGATACATAAATTGCTGAGCGAAGGCTATTTGAATCACATCTCCATCTTTTAATATTGCAGGATCTTCAAGCAGCGCTCCATTAATATGGGTTCCATTCTTGCTGGCTAAATCTTCGATTGTTATTCCTGATGGTGTCAGAGTTAATCGGGCGTGATTCCGTGACACCTGCCGGCTTGGAATCATTATGTCGCAATCCATATCACGTCCCACAATGATCATACTTTTTACCATCCACCTTTGACCGTTAAGAGGTCCAGACTGACCAACTAAAACGGGAGAGTCTTCGCTATTTCGCTCCATAATGGAACCTCCGCGAGTATAATACCATTTAATCTGAGGATTGAAGAAGAAATATGCCAACTCCAATTGAGCCCGGAGTAATTCTACGCGAACGTTATAAAATCCACCGGATCATCGGTCAAGGTGGTATGGGGTCTATTTACCTTGCTGAAGATTTGCGGCTTGAGGGTCGGCGGTGCGCGCTCAAAGAAGTTATTCATGAAAATTCATTGTCAGACGACACTCTCCACCAGGCTCAGGAGCAGTTTCTCAGAGAAGCACAAATCTTAGCTCGACTTGATCATCCAAATTTGCCTAAGGTATCCGATTTCTTTTCAGAGGAGAACCGTGAATTTTTGGTGATGGATTTTGTCCCTGGCAAAGATTTACGGACAATCATGTTGGAGGCACGCAGTAAAAAGACCTTCCTCTCAGAGCGCGAAGTGTTGAATTGGTCAGCTCAATTAGCGGATGCTCTCAATTATATGCATCGCCAGGATCCACCAATCCTACACCGCGATATTAAGCCAAGTAACCTCAAGCTCACTCCAAGTGGATTAATCAAGCTAGTGGATTTTGGTCTGGTTAAACTCCTTGCCTCTGAAGAAATGACTATCACCATATTACAAGGACGAGGAACTGCATTGTACACACCCTTGGAGCAGTATGGTGGCGATACAGGCCATACAGATGTACGCAGCGATATCTATGCTTTCGGTGCTACCCTCTATCATTTATTGACCAATACTTCACCGGTCGAAGCCAGGGAACGGTTTTTGCACCCAGAAAGTCTGGTACCACCAAGGCAAATCAATGCAGGCATATCAGTCCGCACCGAACGTACGGTCTTATGGGCTCTAAGTTTGCATCCGGATGAACGTCCGCAGAGTATTGAGCAATTTCGTCAGGGGCTAGTTGGTGATATGAATCCTGTCACCCAACCCCGGCAAGCCTTACCAAGGCAAAATATTGCGGATTTAGTCAGAACTCCTACTGATAGAATTTTAGTAGCATTCACTATTTTAATGTTGGTTATTAGTTTTTTGGTGACTTTTCTTCGCGAAGGCCAGTGATCAACTTGAATCGCGAGCCTTTTGCCAACCATACGAAGCACCCCATCCCACACCCGCACCTAAAATCGTAACAAGTAGTATTCCCCACGCGCCAGGGATGTTGATCAGCTGGTTGCTTCCAGGGAGACCTAAGGCTATATAAGAGTACGCGATTAATCCACCGATTATCGCTAACAAACCTGATCTCACACTCCAGCGGATCAATCCGAAGGTGGTTGTGAACCAATAAATGGCAATTCCAATTCCAATCGATACCAGAGAGGCGATGATCCAATCATCAAGACCAGTTTTACCATCTGGTGGCGGAGGTGGGGGAGTCGGGGAGGGAGAAACGATTTCCGTTGCTTCGGGTTCACTAGTTGCTGTCTCTGTTGGAAATGGTGTAATCACAATTTCGATTGTTGGAATACCTTCGGATGGAACATCAAATTGAAGGTTGTTTGATACGATTGCTGGATCGCTGAGGGCGCTGATTACATTCGTTCCCGATTCTTCTATCAGGAAAGTTGTGTGGGCGATGCCACCCTGGGTGATTTCTTTCTGGACGGTCTCTTCACTCAGATCCGTGTTCAATTTAAAGTCAACAATTGTGCCATCTGGTACTGGATGATCGTTGTGATCGAAGATCAAACCGGTCCGGACAGGAATCAAGTCTCCAACTGCTAATTGGGGCATTTGGGTGGGCATAGGCGTCCCCAAGTTTACTTCTGGTACGTCCAGAAACAATTCAATCATTTGATCAGGATTGGGAGAAGTGGCGGAGATCAAATCATAATCCAATCCGGAGACGGATACAGGTAGATCTCCTGGAGGGGCAGGTATCTCCCCAAATAATAATCGAGCAGCAACATCGAGAAATTGGGAGATTTTACTGTATAACCCGTAATAAGCACCGAGCTTCGATATTTCGGTCGCATCGAGATAATAGGGGGCATCAAAAGCAAACACCATCAAATTCTTCTGACGGAATAGATCTGTTCGTTCAGCCAAGAAGCGTGATAAGGCTTGTGAAGAAGGATTATCGGAGCTGACATCTGCAAGAGAGAAGACCAGCCATTGTGCCTCTTCAATATCATTTTCTATATCTGTAAAATCTGGGATCCTATCCAAAAGGTTCAATAGCTCGTCAAAAGAATACGAGATCAGGTTCCTTCGTAAAACCTGACCGCTCGCAAAGGGACCGTATAGCTCAAGCACCGCCTCTTCCAGTGCAGTTTTGGAAAGCATTTCTTGCTCTGGGCATGTGAAGCATTGTTGAGCTATTCGCTCATCGGTGATAAACACAATATGATCGTTAATACCCGGTGTTTCAGGGATCGTCTCCGATAAATCAGTGAAAGATGGGCTGATTAGTGTCACAGCTTGTTGTGCTACCTGGCGGGAAATTTCGGTCGAGTCACCAAGATTAACAAGATTTTCCTGGGGAGGTACAACCTGTCCAATGGTGAAGATGTTATCGTAAAGGTTAAATTTCATAGTCAGGATTTTCAGTACTGAACTGTCAACTTGTTCTTGAAAAGAAGGATCATCCCGATACTTTTGTGCAAATAAATCCAGTGTTCGGACAATAGATGAATATGAATCAGGATCATTGGTGTCGATAAACTCTTCACCAACGAATAATAGATCATTCCCGGCAAGGAAAGCATCCCGGGCAATGAATCTGGCTTGGAAATTAAATCCAGTTGGATCAGCGAAGTGACGGAAGGCTTCACTTCCCAAATTATCCGAGACCAACACACCACCATTTTCGACCCAGGTTGTGAAGGGAGGTAAGTTCATTAATTGATCAAGTGCCTGACGGTCCATGCTCACTGGTCGGGTGGTCTCACGAATATTTCCCTGAAATCCCTGGTAGCGAATATGAGAGGCGAGCAAGCCATCCACGGTTGCTAAATCTGAGGGTGCATTTCCAGTTACTGCATAAAATGGAGATAGTTCGATTTGCTTGAGCTGTTCGAGAGATTTTCTGACGGTGGCGACTTCCTGTTCAGGTAATCGATCGGAATTTCCATGTCCCGGGAAATGTTTAGCAATGACAGCCAAATTTCCCTCACTACCTTCGTGCACACCACTAACATAAGCACGACCCATCTCCCCCACCCAGAATGGGTCTCCCCCAAAAGTGCGTACACCCAAGTCATTAGTTCCCTGTTCCTGAGGTGTTTCCAGAACATCCAATGATGGTCCAAGAAGGAAGTTGATCCCTAGAGCTGACAGCTCACTGCCAGCAACATTTCCTACCTGGCGAGCGAAATCGGTCTGAAAAGTTGCCCCGATTGCCATGAAGGATGGTAAGGGTGTAACTCCGTTGAAGATTTGATCGGCAGGAGAGCCATTGCCGTCTTGGGAAATCCCTACCAGAAGGGGGATAAATGCTGGAGTGAACTCCTGGTTCGTTTCAGGCTCTATTTGATTGGTTTGGGAAGTTGACCATTCTGTAGTTTGCAGAGTCCTGATTAGCTGCCAGGCGCCAGTTTCAGTTTGAGGAGCAGGTAAGAAGTTATCATTTTCTTGCTGGAGAATCACCCCCCCTATATGCTGGTTGACGATCAAATCATAGATTTGAGATTCAATATCTACATTCGTTCCCTGGAAGGTTACCAGAAGAAGTTGACCGACGCGTTCTTCAGGGGTCATGTCTTCGAGCAATGCCTGGGCACGATCTCTTGAATTGCTGGTTTGAGAAAGCGGTCTCGCAAAACCTGTGGAAGCACTGATTGTTGATAACAGGATCAATGCAGTAATGATTAAACTGATCAGATTAGTACCAAAAGTTCTTCGGGAACGCCTTTTGTGATTCATGATTGGGATCTAATTTCTTTGCTCTCTTGGCTGATGATCTCATGGAGGAGCGACCGCCGTTGAGTTCCACTCAGCAACTCCAACCGGCGGATCCCATAGGGATCGACCTCCTGGCGAATGAGATGAAGCTCTTCTTCACTTGGTGGAGGGGTCTCCTGTACATCATTTGGGATTTCAAATTCGAAACCAGTTTTAGCTTCTATGTGTGCGACAGATACACCGGCATGATAAGAAATCAAACGTATACGATGAACAGGATCATCTCCATTGAAGTCAAATTGTCCTAAATTCGAAATTAGATACTTTGGACCGCTTCCATGTGTTCTTGCTTGATTATGCCCTAACCCGGATAGGAAATCTAGTTTGGGAACAAAAGTAACCCTTGAATGGCGAGGTACGTATAAGTATATATCGTCAATAAATGTCGTCACATCAGGTATTCCACCAGTTCCTGGGAGACGTAAACGTGGCAATCTATAGTCATTGCCGAAGGCGATATTGTTGAAGTTACCAAAGGGGTCAACCTGTGCCGGTCGAAAAAATTCCATTGGGCGAAGACGTGGTAAAACATCTGCTACCCCACGGACAAATCCAATATTCCTGATTGCCCGGTCTAACCATAATTTTTCTACTTGTAATAATCGCAATGGAGCGGGTTCTCTGCATACTCCCTGACCGATAGCAGAAGAGAAATACAGGTTTGGTGCATGGGTCATCCGAGCAAGTAGATAGGCTGCTGCTACGATCGGGGTTGCCAGACCCTGGGCAACAATCTCGCCATCACGAACCTGGCGAGCAATGCACACTACCATGATTTCGTCCGCTGTGTAATTCATTTAAGGCTTACTACCTCGACAGTTATTTTCGATAATTCTCAACGAGGCTCAAGTTGGATAATCATTATGAAATGTTAAATGCAGCTAATAATTATTGGTATTGAGATCATTCCAGATGGTGCTAATGCTCTGGATATAGTAATGTTATCAGGGTAATTTTACCAAGTCCAGATCGAAGCATCTGAAATTTAAGTCTTCTCTAATAGGACAAAGTCCCCCCATTATGATTTACATGTTATTGAAGTTGAAAAGCTGTCAGGGTCGAAATAGGGCTGACCAGATCGTAACCGATAAAAAGTGTTTTGAACCGTTCTATCAGTTATTCATATGAGTTGTCTTCTTCCAACCACCTGGTGGGCCAATAATGGATCATCCGTAATGATGCCATCGACGTTGAGTGATAATAATTTTGCCATTTCATCCGCTGAATTTACCGTAAATGTATGAACCCGCTTTCCAGATTGATGCGCTTTGGTTATCAATGTAGGTGAGATATCACTTTTTTCTGGATGGATTGCCTGGTAAGGGACCAGAGCATTGCCGAACCACCTGCGCGATATCAATCCTGCTGTGCCACGTTTTGCCAAGAATCCAATCGGGATTGAAGGCAGCAGGTGATGAAATCGACGCAGAGGTACAGGATGAAAGGAAGATACCAGTATCTGTGTGTCCAGATCGTATCGGTCAATTAATTGGGCGACCTTCATGGGTAAAGCATCGAATGGTGACCTGTAATTGGTCAGCTCAATATAAAAGAATATCCTGCCTGCAAAGATTTCGAGGATTTCCTCAAGGGTGGGAATTTGTTCGCCATGAGATGTGTCAGAGAAGTGCGAACCCGCGTCCAGCTCTCTCAAGTTAGCCAACGATAATTCGCTTACCCGGCCAGAACCATCCGTTGTCCGGTCTACAGATTGATCGTGGATCACAACCACATGCCCATCCGCAGACAATTTGGTGTCCAGCTCGATCACATCTGCGTTCTGCTGGATGGCGAGATCAAAGGCCGCGATCGTGTTTTCCGGCGCATACGCTGACGCGCCACGATGGGCGAAGATGAGCGGTGATCCCCAGGAAAGGCTCATTATTGCGGAGGATAACTTTTATATTGGAATTTACTGCTGTCGATTGAATATGTTTAGAGATCTACAAAGTAGGAAATGGCAGCCAGATCGATCAATTCACGGGTTAATGCAGGCTCTACGGATAAATATTGGCTTATATCAACGATTTGGTCGCACAAATCGCGGGGATGAGAAGCGCGCAATTTCCGTCCAGGTTTAATATACCACTCCTGGAGAAGGTAGGCTAATCCTTGATTGCTGAATGTCACCCCTTTGGCTTCAGCCACTTGATGGAAGATTTCTCGGAAATCATCATAGCTCGGATCTCCTACCTCGATCTTATGACGCAAACGACGTAAGAAAGCTTCATCGACCAGATCCCTGGGTGGCAGGTTGGTTGAGAAAACCACCAATACATCAAAGGGAATTTCAATTTTGCGTCCAGTATGCAGTGTAAGATAATCGATCCTGTTTTCAAGGGGGACTATCCAGCGGTTGAGCAGGTCGCGGGGGCGGACGAGCTGTCGTCCGAAATCGTCAATTAATAAGATGCCGCCATTAGCTTTAATTTGGAATGGGGCTTCGTAATATTTGTTGACATCATCGAATACCAGGTCCAGACCGGCAAGGGTTAATTCTCCACCAGTGACGATGAAAGGACGGTGGATGCGAATCCAGCGGGGATCACGCCTGGAGCTGGAGCGCAAAGTGCCTGAGCTGGGAGCTGGTTCATCCTCCGGAGATTCCTGGTGGTTGACCGAGTCGTAAATTTTGACAACCTGTCCATCAATGTAAACTGCATATGGAATATACATACTCTCTTGAAGGATCATGTCCCCGACAGATCGAGCGATACTGGTCTTTCCATTCCCAGGGGGTCCATAAAGAAATATTGAAGTGCCTGAATTAATCGCGGGACCAATTCGATGGAAGGTGTTGTCTGAAAGCACTAAGTGTGAGAGAGCCTTGCGCACGTCTCTTTGATTCATACTTGTGCGAGCTCTGCTCTGGCGGTGGATAGAATCGTTATAGTCTTCTAAAGGTACTGGGGCTGCACCGGCATACTGGCTGCGCTCGAGGGCTTCTCTGGCGCGGGCGATTCCTGCACCTGTGATAGCATATTGATATGCGCCTTCCCCCAAGCCGATTTGAGAAGTTTTTACTTCGATAAATTTCTCACGTTTTAACGCTTCAAGGATTTGGTCAACCACATTTGGAAATGGCAGGGCCATCGCTTCAGCGATCGTAAATCCGGTCAGGTAGCCCTGAAAGTAGAGGATTTTTAATGCCAAGTCTTGTAACCAGAGGGGAGAAAGACCGGTGGCTTCCATTTTCGTGATCGCCGGTGGATAAAATCCATCACCTGGAAAATTTGTCGTGATATCTGGTGGAAATGTCGATTGCAAACCAGTCATTTTTCGCGTCTCCAATGGACAGCTGATCAAGTAACTCAAAAATTATAGCACGCTGACTGTAAATATTTGTTCAGAATAGACCACCCTTCGAAATTGTAATTTCCATAAAATGAGGTTGGAATGGTAGAATTCTCTGAGATTCTAATGTCACTCCATGGTGTTATCAATTATGAAAGTCACTGTAATCATTCCTGTCTATAACGAAGTTAACACAATCGAGGAAATCCTTCGCAGGGTTGAGGTAGAAAACATCGCCACCGAAATCCTGATTGTTGATGATGGTTCAACGGATGGTACCCGAAAGAAATTAGATTCCATGATTGAAGATGAGCATTTACGGATTTTTTTGCATGAACGCAATCAGGGAAAAGGTGCAGCAGTTAGAACCGGGATCCAAAATGCAACTGGGGATGTAATCCTTATCCAGGATGCCGACCTGGAGTATGACCCGCGTGATTATCCTGCATTATTAAAGCCAATTGAGGAAGAAATCGCAGATGTAGTTTACGGCTCTCGATTTCTCGGAGGACCTAGAAGGACTACAATGTTCTGGCATATGGTCGCCAACAAATCGCTTACTTTCATGACGAACCTACTCTACAACACGATCCTCTCTGATATGGAGACAGGTTATAAAGTTTTTAAAAGGGAGATCGTCAAAGACATGAAACTACGATCCAACCGTTTTGATTTTGAACCTGAATTCACAGCAAAAATTCTCAAGCGTAAAGCGCGTGTGTATGAGGTTCCTATATCCTTCAATCCCCGTGATTATGAAGACGGAAAGAAAATCGGTATTGGAGATGCTTTCCAGGCAGTGTGGGCGTTGTTGAAATATCGTTTTGTTGATTGAGTTGGATTCTTTGCTTGTGAATCATAAGCATAGAGAGGGTAGATCCATAGAAGAGAAATTTGGGGGCAATTTATGAATGATTTTCTCAAAGACCACCCGATAGATTTAAATGATTAGGGGATTTTGTAACTTTCTCTAAAAATACTATTTATCCGACAGAATTTGATGGTTGAATATCTTTAACATTAAGCTGCAGGGTTTCCTTCCCGTTGTATTCGTTCCGCTCAAAGGTATACATCAAATCAATAAAGGTCGGCATGTTCGTGTGCCAATGACCCTGGCGGAATGCGATCGCATCATAAGTGATCCAACCATCACTCACGGTCAATTTCAAGTGAGTTCCATCTCTTCCTACTAAGCGGTGATCTTTGACTTTTAATTCACGAGATACAAAAACCGCTTGCGGATTTCCATAGCCTGTTGGCTGCAAGATCTGAAGCTGGTCCAGGATTTCTGGCATTAAGTCTGACAATTGAATTTCCAAATCTGCCTGGAGCACCGGTCGTAGATCCAGGCCGGACAATTCCTGGACGGCGATTGCTCTGAGCCTCTCGACCAATTCTAGCAAGTTCTCGTTGCGAACGGTGAATCCGGCCGCAGCTGCATGTCCACCATGATGTTCCATCAATTCTTTACAGCGATCCAGGGCATTCGTGATGTGAAATTCGGGTATGCTGCGACAAGAAGCTCTGGTGTGAGTTACCCCTTGATGTGCCACAATTGCTGGACGGTAATAGCGCTCGTTGAGGCGGGATGCCGCCAATCCGACCACACCTGGACTGAAATCAGGGTCAGCGGCGAAAAGGAGCATAGGATCAGGATCGTCATCAATCGCTATTTGCTCAGCCCTTTCCTGGATTTCGTGGGTGATTTTTTGCCTTTCCCGGTTCTGGAGATCTAATTTCTGAGCCAGCAAACCAGCTTTGTTTATATCTTGGGTTGTCAGCAGCTCAAAAGCAGCTAAAGCCGAGTCAAGGCGACCTGCGGCGTTTAATCTTGGACCGAGCACAAAACCAATATCTGAAGATTGCACTCTCCTTGGCACCATACCGCAGACCCCGATCAATGCTTGCAAACCTTGCCGGCGAGGCTGTCGGATCGATTTCATACCAGCTCTCACCAAACTCCGGTTTTCGTCTATGAGAGGCGCCAGGTCGGCCACGGTACCAATAGCAACCAGATCTAATAGTTCATCATCCGGAAGACCATCTGTTCCTGGGAAGCCTCTTTCTTTCAGGTGGTCCACTAAACCCTTTGCAAGCTTGTACGCCAAGCCAACTCCTGCCAGATTCTTATCGGGGTAATTGTCGCCAGGCTGCTTGGGGTTGATTACAGCCACTGCCTGGGGCAGCTCGTCAGTAGGATGGTGATGGTCT
>JBEQLH010000336.1:0-3082 GCA_040326075.1 Anaerolineales bacterium | reverse complement strand
TCATGGCTTACCTATCGATTGTTGAAAGCGCTGATTTTACCTTCCTCATGCGCCAAACCGGGTTGACGCGCGGCAACCTGTCTGTCAATTTGCGAAAGCTGGAAGAGGTTGGTTATGTAAGGATCCAGAAAGAGTTTGTCGACCGCATCCCCCGCACGCTGATCCGGTTGACTGACGAGGGACGCCAGGCTATCCAGGCTTACCGGGAAACCATGCAGCTGGTGCTGAACGAACTTTTAGGGGAGAATGATTGAACAGCTTATCGTTTTAAACAATTATCTCAATCGCAGTGGGATGGATTTATCAGGAAGACTTCATTTAGATCACCATCACCTTTAGGGACAACCAACTTTCGTGAATACTTTTTACCTAGTCCGTCATGCAGACGTCGTTTGGACACCGGATGAGAATCGATCTCTATCTGAATGTGGTCACCAGGATGCCAAACGAGCAGCAGAAATCCTTCTAAAGTTCCCCATCAGCGTGATTTATTCGAGCCCCTACCTGCGCGCAAGGCAAACCATCGCGCCGCTCTCTTCCCATCTTGAAATTGATGTCCAAAGCGAGCCCGATCTCCGCGAACGCAGAATGAGTGAAGGACAAATCCCAGATTTTCTTAAAGTGATTGAAGCGACCTGGGAAGATTTCTCTTTCGCCTATCCGGGAGGTGAATCAAATTCTGCTGCCCAACAGCGTGGCGTGGCTGTCTTACTCAGGATTAATCAGCTGCACCAGGCAGAACATATCGTTATCTCAACCCATGGCAATCTATTGGCGTTGATGCTTAACCACTTTGAACCATCCATTGACTTCAACTTCTGGAAATCAATGACCTTTCCGGACGTTTATCAACTTAAAATCAAAGCAGATGGCCAGGCAGTTATCCATAGATTGTGGGATGGAGATTAATTGCAGTCAGGCAAGTATTTCTGAAATTTTCCAACATCTTCCTCAAGGTATCTGCATGCTATAATCCCTGCGTGAATAAAACTCGCTATCGTCGAATAATATTTTTCTTTGGCCGCGTGATTTTAAGTGTGATTTTCTGGGACATGATCCTGCCGCGGATTGGGTTCAGAAAAACTGCCAACCGCACTCGATCGGGGCGAATGCAGAAAATCGCCAGGGAATATCGCCACATGGCCGTGCAGATGGGGGGTGTTTTAATCAAAGTCGGGCAGTTCATGTCTGCCCGCGCTGACATGCTGCCTGAAGAGATCACCTCCGAACTCTCCGGACTGCAGGATGAAGTCCCACCAGAGAATTTCAATCGAATCAGGGAATTAGCTGAAGCCGAGTTGGGCGCATCGCTGACCGATACGTATGCAGAGTTCGTAGAAGAACCATTGGCTGCTGCCTCCCTGGGTCAGGTCCACCGCGCCAGACTGTTTTCCGATCAAAGCGAAAATGATCGCGACTGGGAAAAAGTCGTTGTCAAGGTGCAGCGACCGGATATCGAGATGGTGATCGCCACGGACCTGGCAGCTTTACGCACAGTTGGCGGTTGGTTGATGCGTTACAAACCGATCCGACGCAGGGCGGATGTCCCGGCCCTGCTGGTAGAATTCTCACGCATCTTATATGAAGAGATCGATTACCTGGCCGAAGGACGTAATGCCGAGACCTTCGCGGAGAACTTTGAAGATATCCCTGGTGTACGGATTCCCGGTGTAGCATGGTCACATACCACCCGCCGGGTGCTGACCCTGGAGGATGTCTATGCGATCAAGATCACGGATTATGATCAGATCACAAAGGCGGGAATCGCTCGTGATGAAGTCGCTAAACGAGTGTTTGATATTTACCTGTACCAGATATTTGAGAATAGTTTTTTCCATGCTGACCCCCACCCAGGCAACCTGTTTGTTGAACCGCTTGGGGCAGCAGATGATGGCAGCGTAAACTGGATATTAACTTTTGTGGATTTTGGCATGGTGGGGCATGTGCCGCCTGGTACGCGCGCTGGCTTACGGGAGTTGGCGATTGGACTGGCGACCAAGGATGCCGATCGAATGGTCAAATCCTACCAGATGCTGAATGTGCTTCTGCCTCACGCCGACCTGGAACTCATCGCCCAGGCTGATGCCAAGGTCTTCGACCGCTTTTGGGGTAAGACCATGGAAGAGCTGCGAGAGATTCCATTTGATGAAATGCATGAATTCGCCAAGGAATTCCGCGAGCTTGCCTACAGCATGCCCTTTCAAGTTCCGCAAGATATCGTGTTCCTGCTGAGAACAATTGCGATCCTGTCTGGTATTTGCACCGGGCTCTATTCTGATTTCAACTTCTGGGAGAGTTTGGTCCCTTATGCCACGAAGCTTGTCGCTGAGGATGGTGAATCAAGGTTTGATTTCTTGCTTGGAGAAGCAGGGGCTCTGCTGCAAACCTTGATCGCAATTCCACGTCAAATGGAATCCGCACTGGGCAAGATCGAGCGCAATGAGCTGGGCGTGAGAATACCGACGCTTGATACACAAGTCCGGGGATTAGAGCTCTCCATGCGCCGCATCGTCTACGCGCTGATCTTCCTGGCACTCCTTCTCAGCGGCGTCCAGCTGCACCTTGGTGGTGAAATAACATTTGCCAGGTTGCTTTACGCGGGTGCAGTCGTGGTTCTGGTCGGATTGATCCTTGCCAGACCAAATAGAAGGTAACCCCCAGTTACTAAATTTTCACAAACAGGCTTATTTGTCTTCGTGGGTTTCAATCCGCTCAATGGTGTGATTGATGATCTCGCGCGCAGCAAGAAGTAATTCCTTACGCGCCGTGCGGCGGTGAGCGATAAAATCCGGAGGTAAGATAGCTTCAATGCTCTTGTGCATTTCTGCCCTGGCTGCTTTTGCGTGCTCAACCGCCTCTTCGGGTATGAACTCACGAAAATGTTTATGCTTGTTCTGTTTTTCCTCAGCCATGATCAATTCCTTGTACCAATATCCTCTCTTGAGATTATTCCACAGCGGTGGATGCATGTCAAGCGGGGGAATGCTAACTTCCTACAAAACTAACCCTGGTTACTTGATAGACGATTTGGGAAATATTTGACTCCCAATAAAATTCCTGTATAATGGAATTATAAGTCCCG
>JBEQLH010000108.1:0-9027 GCA_040326075.1 Anaerolineales bacterium | reverse complement strand
TCAGGTCATAAAGCTGTCCATTTTTGGTGAAATCTTCTTGAGTGTAATCAATGACATGGTCAGCACCAATCGAGCGCAGCATATCCAATTTCCCCGTGCTGTCCACGCCAGTCACTTCAGCCCCAAAGTACTTGGCAATCTGCACCGCAAACGTACCTACACCACCACCCGCACCATTAATCAAAACTTTTTGTCCTGGCTGAATCTGACCTTTATCCGAGAGAAAAATGTTGGGAAAAGATGGTTCAGCACCTCGGAGATTCTGCAAGGCCACAACCCCCGCTGTAGGTATAGCCGCTGCTTCCTCGAATGTCATGCTGGCTGGTTTCAGCCTTAATGCTTTTTCAGGAACACATACATACTCAACAAAAGTACCAAAACCATGTGCGGATAAGTCCCCCCATATCTCATCACCTGGCAGAAACTGCTTTACGTTTACCCCAACCGCTTCAACCCGCCCGGCTATGTCAGATCCGAGTGTCTTGTACATTGGTTTTCCCAGGTTTTCAAAGTCAGCCGCATTCAGGGACGTCGCATGAACTTTTACTAGTGCTTCATTCTCCTTAGGGATAGGTTTATCAACCTCTTTGAGCTGAAGAACATCCGGTGATCTGTATTTTGTGTATACGATCGCTTTCATATTTGAATTCATTTTTGTACTCTTATTTTGAACGATAATAATGAAATTTTTCACAACAGAAAAAACCTGGATACTATTCCAAATACCCCGAGCTTTCGTCCCAATTCTTGTAGGAGTGTGAGAAACTCGGGGTGTAGTCTAAATCATCTTCGTTTCCTCTCTACTATCCTTCGCGGAAGAAAAGCGCCTTGACCAGGATAATTACCCCAATCCCAACCAGGATAAATGCGCCAATGACCATCTCCCTCTACAAGGCTAGCATTCAAGTATGTCAGTTTTCCCTGGGATGCGCAACTAGAGTCTGGCCAGGCTTATGCAGATTCGCTGTGGCGCGTCTTGAGCGTGCGGACAGCACCATTGGACTGGACCAACACGCTTATGACCGCGGCGTAGACGATGATCTTTTGTGTCGTGGCCTGCAGCATCATCCCCTCAGGTGTACTGCGCGGAGGTCCCAGCATGACTAGAAACAGGTAGATGAGCAGCAAGATGCTGAATATATCAAAGACCAGGGCGAATCGGTCGGGATAGGTTGGCTCACGGCGGATGGCATTAGCGTACGCCACTGCCGCGACGGCAAAGGCTCCAAAGGCGCATGTCACCAGGGCAAAATGCCATTGTGCTTGCACGTCGATCGGGGTGAAAGCAGCACCAACGAGGCAAATGGCACAAACGACACCAAAGACAGAGCCTGTGCCACTCAGAATCCTTCCCGAGCGAGTATCTACGAAAAACTGGCGGAAAGCCAGAAAGAACGCGGCCATGCCGACGCCCGTCAAGGATAGGGTAACTGTGAACAGCACCCTCGAGACCGTGTTTGGCTGTCCCGCGTGAGTCTCGGTCATGCCCAGTTCACTCAAGACGTTGGCAAAGAAAGAGTAACCAGATGTGGTGGGATCGGTCATGGTGCCACCCGGATAAAACAGCATAGCTATCAGGGTGATCACTACGAATAGGGCGCAACCAAACATGATCAGGACAAAGACCCACCGCCGCGCGTATCGAATCTGACGTGTCATCGCATCGTATCCAACACCCGCCCTAGCGCTGGGTTTTCCCCGGCTTCATGCCAAAGAGGAAGCGGGTCGGCCAGGTGCGCCTGACAGCGATATCGTACAACACCAGGGTGGTTACCAGAGCACCCAGGACGATGACGACGTATTTGACGAGGGCGTTGACCTGCCACTGCACCACAAAGTATCCGATCAGCACGATAGGCAGCTGATGCAGCACGTAGAAGGGCAACTGTGCTCCCTTGGCATAGTCGGCCAGGCGATCTGTCCAGGTCGGTCCGCGCGGCGCTTCAAGCGTTGGAGGGTCTGGGTTGCCATTGGGCGCCATTGCAGCCCGGTCTTTACGAGCGCCTCGTTGGCTCATATGTCCAGCAATGCCCATGATGGCGACGATCCAGAACCAGCTACCCAGCCCTTTGAAGAAGCGTGCCAGCAGACCCACAGCACTGTAATTCGTCCAGTCGTCAACTTCGAGCACAAGAAGGAGGTAGCCTGTCGCGCTGAAGTAGATGAGGAAGGCGACGATGCCCAACAGGAGGGCGCTCTTTCTGTGGCGTTGGAGTGCCTGCCCGAATTGCCGGTCGCTGGCCAGGAGGAAACCGTAGATGAGGAAGAAGGGCCAGACAAACCGGTTCCAGACACCCGTGCTCTCTGTCATAAGGAAGGCTTCGATCAGGCCTATGGGGAGCGCCAGCAAGAAAATCGCCCACGGATGGGCCAGGAAGCTGACGAATCGTGACGCCAGGCGCTGGCCGGATGGCTGGCGCAAAAACCAGAACAAAGGCAGCAGCAGCAGCGTGTAGACGAACAGGAAAATCAGAAACCACAGGTACCCGGTCCGCCAGAGTTGGTCGGGTGGCGCGCCCACAATGAACCCTGGAAAAGCACCGAGCGAGAACCTGACGTCGAAAAAGCGGCGCAGGAACTGCCAGTAGCTCTCACTGTACGATGGCAGGTGAAACTTTAGCGCGATCCACACCTGTGGGGGGAAGATGAGCACCATCCCGGTGGCAAAGGGGATCAGGAGCCGTTGGACCCGGTTCAGCAGAAACTGCCCCGCGGTGCGTTTGCGCAGCGAATACCAGACCGCGGTCCCCGCGATGAACATCATCAGTGGCATGCCCCACATATTGCCAAAGCCAAGTAGAAGATTGGCCAGGATTCCCGCCGCCCTGCCCTGTTGCGTGTTCTCCACGTAAAATTCGCTCCCGCTAAAGATCTGCGCGCTGTGGAAGAACACGAGTCCCACGACGATCAGCATCCCCATCAGGTCCATTGCGCGGCGTCGCGTCGGTTGGGTGTGGGTTTTCACCTCCTGTGTCATGATTCTGCCTCCTATTCTCGCCCAATTCTCGGCAAGGATGGACGGTTGGGTGGGGGTATTAATAATCACCTCTACCCAGCGTGTCCATGCCCGAGAGAACCCTCACTGTGCCTCTTTCCCTATCGCCACGAAAGCTGCCCCGCTCCTTCATCCTAACACGAGTTGGTGGATAAAGGATGCGGGGCTGTGTTCCGATTCTTGAAAGTTTTCCTCAACTATCCTTCGCGGAAGAATAGCGCCTTGACGATGATAATGACCCCAATCCCAACCAGGATGAATGCGCCAATCACCACGCCAGAGACATCCGTCGTGCGGATGAGCTCAACCGCGACTGCGATACCGCAGAAAAAGACCAGGCTGACGATGCCCCCCAAAACTTTACCGCGAAAGATCAGTGCCGCACCACTCGTGAGACCCAGGGCGACCATGATTCCGGGCCACCACCAGCCTGTGACAAGCAATACTCCTAAGCTGATTAAGAATATGCCTCCAGCGATGCCGCTGGCTAAGCGGTTCTTATCCTTATCAACAGTTTCTACACTTGTTCCAGTAGTCATTTTAATGCTCTCCTTTTGAATTTATCTATCAAAGATTGATGGTTCAGGTTTGACCCACTCGGTTTCACTAATATGAGCACCTCCTTTCCGAAAACCACTCCATTCTCCACTATTCCTGTTTGGGTAGTGTCTGGGCTGATTTGTAATGGCTGAGCAGGAAGAACAGCCATCCCAATACAAGGTAGACGATCGTTGAAATGGGGCTATTACGCGGCAGCTCAAGAAGTGCGGTTTGATACGGCCTGGAAAGTTCCCCGCACAGGTACCACATGGCAATGATCAGAAAAACGTAACCTGCCAGTTGTAAATCCGCAGCTGTTTTATCTGCTCCCTCAAGATGCAGGCGTTTTTCCGCCCATAACCAGAGTATGATCAGGAAGAAAGCCACCATCAATGCACCCCCCATACCAAAGAGCAATGGGGTATGAGCAGGTGTTGGCAGAATATGCCACTTTATCAGGATGTCAATCAACAGTACAGCAAATATGCCTAACCCAAATAACCATATGCGGGACCCTTTAGCACGCACGTAGAGCAGCATACCGATCCCGGCTAATATTGACCCAATCGCCACAGATGAAACCCACAATCCAAACAAAGGACTGTTTAATGCCCAAATTGTCTGGTTGGCCTGTTCGAGAGTCATCTGGCGGTAGATAGGGCGAACCAGCCAACTGCCTCCCAAACCTAAAACAACAATATAAACAACCGCTATCCAGTACAGGATTAAACCAGTTTTATTGGTTTTCATATCAAAACTCCGTGCTTGCATTGAACAGGCGAACTCGTCCGAGGATTTGTTGATCTGTGATCAATAGATTTTCGCTCCGCTGCCATGGTTGATAATATTCACACCTCCTATGTGAAAGCAGGTGATCAATGGTCTCTTATCCGCGGCTGTAGCTCTCATTTGGCCTGAGGCTCTTCTACCTGGGGAGTTTCCTCTGCTTTGGTGAATTGGCGCACGACAATTAAGATCCCGGCCACGATCAATACAGCCGCAAAAATATATTCCACGGAGGCTTCTGCGATGAGAAAAGATAGCCCAACAATCGCCAGGATACCACCAGGGATGAGCGCCCACCAATTCTTAGTGTTGCGTAAAAAGACCACAAAGAAGGGTATGGCAACAGCAATAAGGATATATGTGACAGTCAAGTTATCATCGAGCACACCCAGCTCAGTAAGGGGAACAAACACACCTACGACAATGAGAACATAGGCAGGGATCAGCAATCCCCATCTGGTGCGATCGAACAGGAATGCAACCAGGAATGGCAGTGCGATGGCCAGCAAGACATAGGTAGCGACGTAAGGATCATCTAAAACCTCAAGCGTCAGCAAGGTCACCAGACCAGCCACTGCCAGCATGGCGTAAGAGATGATCAACAGCCATTTCTCGGTACGATCTGTGGCGTAGATGGCGTAGACTGCAAGTCCAGCTATGATCAGTACCGCGACCCAAACCCAGGCACCGAGATCGGTGAGGGTTTCCAAGAGCGCCATCACCCCAAATACGATTAGCAGCCCTCCCAAAACTAAACCAGATTTCTTAGAAGTTGTATTCATGTTCTCTCTCCTTTCAAACAAGTTGATCTTATTTCAAATAACGATTTTTACTTAGGTTCAACGGACGATTCACTCGAGGTATCTATCTCGCCCAGGGTGGGGTCTCCAAGATAGTAGACCTCAGAAGCATCACTGGCATCCACATCCAGCCTGCCGCTGGCGTTTACGGTCGCTGTACTGGCGTCACTCAAAGAGACACTGGCGTTCACCACAGGTAAGTCGGCCAGGTCTAACTGGCTGCTTCCCTTTGCATCAATCGTAAGGTCTTGTCCAGAACCGGTCAGGATTATTGAAGAGCTATCTGAAAGACCAATGCTGATGTCCCCTGCCTCGATATCTCCTCGCAAAGTACTGGCCGCAGACAGGTCAAATGAAATATCCTTCGTGGACTTAAACCCAGTTATGTTGGCGTGGCTGGCGCCGCTTAGGTTCAGCCCAGTGAGCTCGGGTAGGATCACCTCAGCTTCTAGGGTGGAGTCTCTGCTGATGCGGTCCGTCTTAAGGCCGATCTTTAGTGTGCTGCCCTGCTTGACCACCTGAAGGTACTGAAGTAGGTTGTCATCAATTCGGACGACCACGCTGAAGGTCTTGCCCTGGCTGATATCGACATTGAAGGTATGGCTGACCTCCACCTTGTCGAACCCGCTGATCGCCTCTTCCTGGGTCACCACATTGCCCGAGCCGGTGATGATATTACCCGGTAGCGTGCAACCCACCAACAGGGCGACCGATAGGAACAGGACGAGTATCTTGTACTTGAACATTTGAATCGCTCCTTAATCTTGTGGTGCGCATCTTGTTGCGCGAGATCTTTACTGACTAAACACTCGAGGACCAGCAGGTCCAGGAGCGTATTCGACGTTACTACTTGTGGCGTACTTCTCCTTCGATCGTACCCAATGTCGGGCTGCCGAGGTAGTAGACTGTTGAGTTGCCTTCGGCCACTGCGTCGAGGCGACCGCTGGCGTTCACGGTCACTTCGCTGGCGCCGCGAGCGTTGGCATTGGCATCGACTGCAGAGAACTTTGTCAGGTCAATTGTGCTGCCACCCTCAGCTGCAACCGTCACGTTCTGCCCAGAACCAGACAAGGTTGCCTCGCTTCCACCTTGAGCGTCGAACCTGGCATCGCCGGCTTCGACATCGCCCTGCAACGAACTGCCCCCATGCAAGCCCACGTCAAGAGCCTTCGTGGACTTGAATCCAGTAATCGTAGCCTGGCTGGCGCCGCTTAGGTCGAGCCCGGTCAGCTCGGGCATCGTGATCTCGACTTCCCTGGTACCGGCCTGTATTCTTACGCCACCGCCCTCATCCTTCAGGCCAATCTTTAGCGTGTTGCCTTCCTTGACCACCTCAAGGCGCTGCTCGAAACTGCTGTCAAAGCGGACGACAACGCTGTAGGTGGCGCCCTGAGTGATGTCAACCTTGAAAGCATTGTCGACTTCAACCCTGTCAAAGCTGGTGAAAGCCTCCTCTCGGGTCACCACCTTGCCCAGGCCGAAGGAGGAGCAACCAGCCAACAGGGCGACCAGGAATACAAGAATAAGTGTTATTGTGCGTTTCATTTTTCTCTCCTTTCTTGAATTTGTATTGTCCGGTTATTCAGATGGGATTACATCTAGTGCTAAGCCCTGCACCGAGCCCAGCCGAAGTGGAAGCCGAAATATTGGTGTTTTTCATCTTGGGCCACATTATCGTGTTATTGGTTTCTCTTGGGTTACCACTTTGCCGGAGCAGGTGAGGGTGACCGGAATTCAACCACTTAACGAGCCCGCTATGAGCAGACCAAAGTGCATTATTTGCTTGAACATTTGTAGACCTCCTTTAACAGTACACTACTTTTTCTGAATTTCCTGGTCAATTTTCGTACCGTTCACTTGAACTCACCCTCAAGCCAATAAGAGCCTTTCTTTTTCTGCCCGCTGGCGGGGAAATCATCCTCTCCCGCCAGCTCTGAATGAACTTGTTCGTCATCGTCTGTCAGCTAGAATCGCCAGCCCAGCAGGTTGAAAGAGTTCAGGAACCATATGAAGGCTACAGACGCGACCATCACCAGCGTGTAATAGACCCGCCAGGCCAAGCTCCAGTCGCGGCGCACCCAGGCTAAAACGGTAAAAATGACCATAACAATTGTAAGGGCGGACATGATGAGCGGGATTATAAGCAGTCCCGCTGTTGCAGATGGAATACCATGCGCGATATGAGGCCCCACAGAAGTTATCAGGAAGGCTATGGCGAAGAATAGACCAAGCGCACTGACGCCCCAAGACACCCATTGCGCAATGCGGGTGGAGAGAGGTACACTTTCTTTGGCTTCATCCTTATGCCTGATGCGATTGACCAAGATCCGCAGCGGCCAGACTAGCACGTTCACCAAAAGGAGAATTAGACACACAAGAAGCCACAGCAACCAAAACGTCGGTGTCTCAAACCAGTCCAGCTTGAAGTACTCTTCGTTTGGATAGCTTGCGACCACAAAGCCCGCGATGTTTTCGTTTTTATCTTCCTGAAAGATCAGCGTATCGCTACCCTCGATCTGGCTGAAAACAAGTGGATCTTTTGTCGCCACCCATTGCGAAACCGGTCCTCCAGAGCCAGCCCCGACCGTCTGAAGCGTGCCTTTAGGCGTCGACTTTACAGAGACCTGATTAACCAACACCAACCACTTCTCCCACCGAGTCTCGTTGTTTTGCGTTCCTCGATAACTGCCGGCAAAGCGCTTATTACCTGCCGTAGAATCAGTTGCGGCTTGTTGAGCTGCTGCTGGAGATGCAGGATAGTAGTGATCGACGAATGTGCGTATGAGTTCATGGCGATCCGCACCAGCGCCATTGAAGGAGACGAAAAGGCCGACGTCTCGCTCAGGCAGCAGAACCAGAGCCGAACGGAAGGCACCCATCGACCCAAAGTGTCGGATGATCCGCTCACCATTCACCTCCGACTCCACAAAACCAAAGGTCCAACCGTCGGCTTTTGGGTGTTTGCTAAACTGCAGATGGTGCATCTCTTGGGCGGTGGACTCCTGCAGAATGCGTGCCTCCTCAAAGCGCCCGTCCTGCAGATGGGCGATCATAAACCTGGCCATATCGGTGGCTGTCGAGGACAGCGCCCCCGCTGGGCTGCCCTGGAACCATTCCAGATGAGGCCGGTAATTGCCTTGGGCATAAATGTATCCCTTTGCTAGGTCGTCTGCCAGCGCGGGCGGCGGGGGTTGGCGGAACGTGCTGCGTGTCATCCCCAACGGGCCAAAGATGTTGTCTTCGACATACTGCTCGTAAGGTATTCCCGATGCCTCTTGAACAATAAAACCAGCCAGCGCCGCCCCGTAGTTGGAGTATCCCACCGTTGCTCCAGGGGGGCGAACACGTGCTGGCATGCGTTCGGCAATATTTTCGTCCAACGGCAGCACGCTTTCGATCTCGAGAGGGAAGCGACCGGTAGCGATTTCTTCAAAGCCTGCCGTGTGTGTCATCAGATGCGCCAACGTGATCGGCTCGGGAAACACCGCCGGGATCTGTGTCTCTTTTAGATAGGTATTGACGTCTGCGTGCAAGTCCACTTTGCCCTGTTCCGCCAACTGCATCACCGCCGTCCAGGTGAAGAGCTTCGAGAGCGAGGCGACGCTAAAGAGGGTCTGGTCGGGATCGACGGGCGTGCCGTTCTCGATGTCGGCGGAACCATAACCCTTAGCAAAGAACAGCTCGCCGTCTTTGACGACAGCGACGGTCGCACCGGCGATGTGATGCTCTTCCATGTCTTCCGCCATGAGTTCTTCCAGGAAGGCTTCCAGTTCGGCGGGATCCGTCGGGCCACCTCCCTGTGGCTGCGGTGGCGCAGAGAGCTCGTTCCTGCCCGGGGTTGTTGCATTTTCCCCAGCTACGACCGCCGTGGTTGATCCTGCGGCGAGCAGCGCCACCAGGATTAAC
>JBEQLH010000334.1:0-3098 GCA_040326075.1 Anaerolineales bacterium | reverse complement strand
TCAAGCGGTCCCCCATTATCCTGACTCCAGGCAGGCATCAGGTTTCCGGGACCACCATTGATTATCGTATCCTTTACTCGAAGATCGGGGCGAATTGAAGGCCAGTCTTTTGCCAGGGAGGCGCCTACGCGACCCTGACCATCTTCACCATGGCAGACTGCGCAGTTTTCAAAATATACACTGGCTCCCAGTGCCAAGATTTCAGGATCATCACAATCCTGAGCTGAGGCAGTATTAAATTGGACCAGTGTGAGAAATGCTGTAATCCCAATAACAAGTGCGATTACAATGTGTCGCCTGAGAATTGAGCTCATATCTACCTCAGTTCCTCCTAACCTACTGCTGGGCAAGCAAAAAAGCAACCAGGTCAGTCAATTGGTCTGAACTGATGAGATCAGCATAGTTTTTAAGCATAACATCGTCTGGATAGCCCTCGACAATATAGGCGCTTGGATCCATTATCGATTCAAGAATGTATTCCTCGGCTGACATCCCAGGGATCCGGGTACCCGCCACGGTGCTAATATTTGTCTGGTTCGGGCCGACGGTACCAGCACTCAATCCATCAATGGTATGGCAGCCGCCGCAGCCGTTGTCAAGAAATACTTTCTGACCACGCGAGACAGGATCCTCTAATTCATCAGGACTTGGGGTTGGAGTGGCCAGAGCTTCAATTACCACACCTTCTAAAGCTGTGGCTTCCCAATTAAGAACAAAGGCCGCGATGTCACTGATTTGGTCTGGCCGCAGTGGTCCACCATATTGATCTGACCAGGCGGGCATGGCGGGATTGCCTTGACCTGCATACTGGTCGGGTCTGGTTGATGCGGTCCGCCCGCTTGACACCGTCGAGATGATGTAATCTTCCAGGCTGCCGGACCATCCCGCCTCTTCCAGGCGGTTGGTGAAGAAATGGCTATCATTGAGAGGGGGACATAAACCAGTGATGCCCTCACCTTTTAATCCATGACATCCGCTGCAGTTATTTTCATAAAGGCTAGCGCCAACCTCAATGGCTCTCGCATGTTGGCTCTCACTGGCTTCTGCCATCCGGTTTTCTTCATTGAATCCATATACGATCAAGATAACTGTGGTCAGTGTAACCAGGATTATGCCGAGAAGGATCTCTAAATTGAAACGCGACATGATATTCTAAATATCCTCCAAAAAGGTGAGGAAAATCACTCCCCTTGATGATTACGATGAATGTAGACGTGCCGTTCGTAGGTCCTTTTTTCACCAGAATCGGAATCGTCCCAGGTGATACGCATGGTGACCTTCCTTAAGTCCTCCTGCCAGTTCTCAATCACGATCACAGCATCACCGTTTTTCAGCGCTCCAGAATCGATGGCCTCATTCACCCGGACAGTATATTCTGCAAAGAACACCTCGAGTGCAGGGCAACCGAAGTCCAATTCAGGACAAAGGTTCTCTGTTGGCGTTTCATTCACGATGTAGAAACCCTGCTGCAACTGGTCATAAGGAACATCTCGCAAGGGACCAGCTCCTTCTTCCGGAGACATATCCTGGACGATGCGGGTAGCAGCTGGGGTCTCAATTCCGTATTGTGGCAGGCCCATATAACTGAGAAGGATGAGAACCAGGACTGCGAAAATGCCAATGCTGACTGCGACAGGTCTTTTTACAAAGGAGCGATAAGGATTGCGGTCAATATAGGGTACCGCGAAAAGTAAGATCACGAGCAGGGTGGGTAAGATAATCCCCATCAGGGATTTATCACCCAGCTTGAGCAAACCCTGCAGCCACCAGAAATACCAGGGGGATTTTGTGTCGAGTGGCGTTTGCTGGGGATTGGCGATATTCTCCAATGGCGCACCGCCATAAAAGAAGATCGTCACCAGGAGCAAGATAAACAGACCCAAGACTGTCAGGTATATCTCATGCGAGAATAGCTCTGGTAAGAAATCAAGACGCCGTTTTGAATCCTTTTTAACTTCTGGTGGGACATCACCTTCCACATACCTGGCTGGCTGGGAGATGCCGTGTTCGCGGGCAACCTTATAGTAGTGAATGCTCAGCACCAGGACTGCCAACAAGGGCAGAAGGATGACATGCAATAAATAAGCTCTTAATAAACCACCGGCACCGATATCGGGTGCTCCACGTAATAACAAATTAACTTCATTACCGAATAATGGCGCAGCCTCGGCCATGCTCGTACCAATCGTAACAGCCCAATATGCAAGTTGATCCCAGGGGAGTAAGTAGCCGAAAAAGCTGAGAAAGAGGGTCAAACCTAAAAGAATTACCCCGGTGAACCAGGTAAATGAACGCTCTTTTTTGTAGGAACCGGTAAAATAGGTGCGCAGCAAATGCAGAAAAGTGAAGATGACAGTTGCCTCGGCACCCAGACGGTGCAGGTCCCGCATCAGGTTGCCGAAAGGTACCTCGCCCATTATTTTAAGGATCGACTCATATGCTCCAGCAGGTGTTGGAACATAGTAAACCATCAGGATCACCCCGGTGATCAGTTCGACGGCAAAAAAGAACACAGTCATGAAACCCAGCCGGAAGGTGTGGCTCAGGATTGTGCTGCCCTTCTGGTAATATCGAGGGCGGATATGAAATAAGAAGCTGGTGGTATGGACTTTGAAGCGCGGATTTGGTTTTTCGGTGGGTGGATCGCCGCGCAGAACGGCGCGTAATTCATCAATACCCAAACCAGCTGTGATTATCCGCACTCGGTTATCAATAGCTGCCCCCATTTTTTGGCGGAGATCTTGAAAGTTAATGGACCTTAGCATAATCCTTCCCCAAACTTAAGATAATTTTATTGATCAACACTATGCGTGGCGATCACCGACAATGCGCACCCCGGTGTCTACTTTGACGATTGCGTTTGGTACATCCGGGACAGGGATTGGGTCGCCTGTGGCGGGGTCTGTCTCCACGATGACTTCTCCCTCAGGAGTCTCAATTCGAACAATAAATTGGTCTAGATCACGCGGCGCTGGACCCAAGATATATGCTCCCTCTTTCTCGAATTGAGAACCGTGACATGGGCAAAGGTACTTAATCTCCTGGTTATTCCAATTGTAGAGACATCCAAGGTGTGTACAAACTTTATAGAGGGCGAC
>JBEQLH010000107.1:0-9106 GCA_040326075.1 Anaerolineales bacterium | reverse complement strand
GAAGATAATCACCACCGGTAGGCTCATCAGGATTGCCAATGCTGCCAGGCTTGCCCCTGAACCTCCCAATTGTCCAATAACACCCGACACAGCCATGGCCAGGGTGACATTCTCACTGCTTTCGATAAACAGCCACCCAATGGCGAATTCCGTATAACCCACCAGAAAAGCCACTAAAGCCGCCACCGCGATCGATGGTAAGGCCAGAGGCAATGTCACCCACAAGAAAGCGGTAAACGGTCCAGCCCCATCCAGGAAGGCTGCCTCCTCTAATTCTTTGGAGACCGCCTGGAAAGAGGCGCGCATATTCCAGATGCAAAATGGCATTGCAATAGCAGTGTAAACAATCATTAATCCCAACAAACTGGTGCGCAGGTGGACCGTTTCGAGCAGCAGGTAAAGCGGGGTCATCAGCGCCACCGGGGGCAGGAATGCACCCACCAGCAATACAAACAATCCGACCCGGCGACCGGGGAAACGGTAGCGAGCGAAAGCATATGCCATGCTTGCTCCAAAGACCACCGCCAGCAATGCCGCTCCGCCAGCCACGATCAGGCTGTTCCTCAGTAAACCCGGGAATGAGAGTGCTTGAGATGAGCTATGCCAGACTTTCTGGAAGACCTCCAGGGTAAATTGTTCAGGCCAGATACGCAAATCTACCGGACTGCCCTTCAAAGATCCATCAAAAGCCATGTATGCCAGCACCCAGATCGGCACCAGGACATATGCACCTACCATCAGCAGCCCCAACTGGTAAAGAACTTGCTGCCAGGGTTTGATCTTATGCATAAGTGACTCCTTCGGCAGCTTTGCTCCAGCGGTTTAACCAATAAATGAAAAACACCAAAATAATCACAGTAAGCAGGTTGATTGCCGCTGAGAGGGCGAAAAATCCTCCAAATGGCCCGCTGATATCAAATACGAAAAACGACAGCGTGGCCAGGGTGGTCAAGGGAAATGGAGTTTGTAAGACGTAAAACAGGTAAAACTGGTTGAAGGCGAAGATAGCACGGATGATGATCGCCGGAACCATCAGTGGTAAGATCATCGGCCAGGTCACCCAACGAAATCTTCCCCATCTCCCCGCGCCATCGATCGCAGCAGCATCGTAAACTTCCCTGGGGAGCATCTTCAGTGCTGCAGTTGCAGCCACCATCATCAACGGGAATCCATACCAGGTGGCAGTTACAAGCAAGACCAATAAGGCCATGTTCGGTTTTTCCTGCCAGCTTGCCAACTGCGGCCCAAAGGGATAGTTAGCTATTTCAGGGTAGTTAAGCGCCAATACCATCCAGCCAAAACGTGGTTCGAACATGCGCTGCCAGATCAGCACACCGATGAACTCGGGGATCGCCCAGGGAAGGATGAATATCGCCATCCAATAGCGCTTGAATAAGATGCCCCGCCGGTGCAGAATCAACGCCACACCAAGTCCAAGACCCAGTTGAGCTCCAACCGAAAGGATGGTCCAGATGATTTCGAACATTATTACACTTATCCCAATACTCGAAACCAGTTGTTTTAACAAGGATATACCGACGTAGCTCACTTCGTTGATTCTTGAGAATGACTGGTCTATGCTCTCCACAACAAGCGGTTCGACCTGACCAGTTAATCCCAACCAAACCTCGCGCCAAATACCGCCTGTCAATCCATCGCGAATAGCCGTGGCGCGAAAATCCGTCAGGGACATGGCAACCTGGTATATCAAAGGGAACAAAGCGATCGTGGTCAAGACCAGGATCCCAGGCAGCAACCATGGGATGGCGCGTAATGATTCTTTTATCACATTAGACCTGTCCACCGCCGGGATTGAGACACTGGTTTTCTCACCGCGCCTGGTGAAATTCCTGCCCAGCCAAGCGGTTAGAGGTTCCCATATAATGCCCCTGCATCCCTCAGCAGCGGCCAGGGAAACCGGAGCAGTGATTATCAGGATGTACTGCGGCCATTTTGTCGGCCAGATCAATAAAAACACCAGTCCAATGACTATCCAGAATACATAGACCTGGCGCGTTCGCCATAAGCGGCGGATACCCAGCAGTCCTAAAACGGCGATCAAGGTATCCAGTGCAACGACAAAAACCCCAGGATGCCAGGGTACAGACTGGAAAAGCACAGCTAATGGCTGCCAGAGAGGGTAGTAAACTCTTTGAACCTGGTCGCCTTGCGAGTATGCCACGTTGAAAGCCAGCGATGTCTTCAACCTGCCGATCGGATTCGGCCAAAGGTAAGCATCAGCCAGGATGAAAATAACCAGCGAAAGTATCCCCCACCCAAAAATGGGCAGCCATTGCTTCCACCGAATTCTCACTGCTGCCACGGAAGCGCGCCTCTCACGATGGTTGGTCCACAACCAATGGAGAACGATGGCGATCCCAACCACTGCATAGATATACTTGGAAGCCGCAGTCAGCCCCAGCGCCACCCCTGACAAAGAAAGCCATAATGCAGATCGTTTGGAATTGCGCGAGCGATCATAAGCCATTACCGCCAGCAAACTGGTCAGAGCCGGTAGTGCCTCCAGCATTGCCTGGCTGGTGTACTTGATGGTGAAGGTGTGGATTGCAAGCAGGAACCCAGCCAAAGGATCCAGGATCGCCAGCGCTAATACTTCAAGGGTGCCCAGAAAGGCGGACGTCTTGCGCAGATAATCTAGATGCGGTTGGGGTAGCGAAGCGGCTGGTGGTGAGCTGGTCGGTTTTTGGGTGATTTCAGGTAATTGAGGCAACCTGCTTAACACCATCCCAAAGGTCAGTTTTACCAGTGATGGGTGCTCGAGATTGTATTCGTAATTGAGGATCTCCCCCTAATCCTTTTCCCGGATTGCCTGGGCATAGTGCTGCCCGGCGAGAAGATAATCGTCTTCATCAAAGTCGATCGGCAATTGATCAACTGCTCGTAAACGCAAACCCAGTGCCACAAGAACGGCGAGCACCAGGAAAATGAGATAGGACCCTTTTTTGAATACTTGGGTCATAAGCAAATCCCGACCGTATACTTTGTTCTAATCGGTACTCACAATTTAGTCCCCCCGATTTTCAAACACTCACCACGCTTAACCTGGTAAACGTCAAAATCACGCGCCACCTCAGCCTGAGGGAAGACAGCCCGCGCCTCGGCCAGGACATCCCGCTCGCGATAACGCCGGGAGACATGTGTCAGGATCAGATTCTTTACGCTGGACTCATTTGCCAGTTCAGCAGCCTGGCGCGCGGTTAAATGGGCAAAATCATGTGCCATTTCAGCTTGTTCATCCAGGTAGGTAGCCTCGATCACCAGTAAATCTGCATCCTGACAAACTTCCCGCAGGTTGGTCGTGCGACCCGAGTCGCCAACATGCACAAAGCGAGTACCAGGGCGCGCAGGACCAAGCACCTGGTCCGGGAGAACCGTCCGCCCATCCGGGAGCTGGATCGATTGACCATCAACCAGCTTCCGTCGCCAGGGACCCGGGGGGATTTCCAGCTGTTCTGCTTTCTCTGGAAGAAATGGGCGGCGAGATTTCTCTTCAAAGAGATAACCAAAGCAGTCAGGACCGCGATGGCTGACCGGGAATGCGGAGACTGAAAAATCTCCCTCTTCAAAGAGCACACCAGGTTGCACTTCGATTAAATGGATCCCCATTGGTTGTTGTGCTCCACGTAAGACCACGCCAAAGACCAGGTCCCGTATGCGTTCCAGCGCCCATCTCCCGGCGAATATCTCCAGCTCATCAATTGTCTCCCACCGAGAGAAGGTGGAGAGCAAACCAGCCAAACCCAAGATGTGATCCAGATGGCCATGGGTGATCAGGATGCGGTTCAAACGCTTGAACCCGATCCCCGAACGCAAAATCTGGCGCTGGGTGCCTTCCCCACAATCGATCAGAAAGCGGTACTCATCATGCTTGACAACCTGAGCGGTCAACCCGCGATGGATCGAAGGGGCCGAAGCGGAAGTACCGAGGAAGACTATTTCGAACATGGTGGATGCCTTTGGAGCGATTGAGTGCGTGATGCTCATCTAACTGATCACGCCTAGGGAATTGTACCTTAACTAACTTGAGCCCAATCAGTTGCTTCCAAGTAGTATGCCTGACGAATGACGCAGATGGCTCATCGGTCTTTCAGACCATTTGTGCTATAATTTTTTACAAATACATCTCTCAAATTTCAGATATTATGCCTACCAAGAAGGCAAAAAAAACCTCCAAGAAATCAACTTCCAGCTCCTCGCGTGCGGCGACCAAAAAATCCACTCGCAAGACAAATAAGGCGCGTAATGAACCGGTAAAGCCTTCCCTGTGGAGCACCCTTACCCTTGATCGCAAGCTGGATCTACTGGGTATCGGCATGGTGCTGTTGGGAATCCTCACGCTGCTCAGTCTGGTATCAAGCAGCAATGGCTGGTTGTTTGGGGGATGGCTATCGATCATCGGGAAGTCCTTCGGATGGGGCATGTATCTGCTGCCTCTTGGTTTGATCGCACTCGGT
This sequence comes from Anaerolineales bacterium, assembly GCA_040326075.1. Classification (GTDB taxonomy): domain Bacteria; phylum Chloroflexota; class Anaerolineae; order Anaerolineales; family UBA4823; genus PFL25. Next base: position 4,631 of record JBEQLH010000107.1, on the reverse strand, counting down.
CTGTGGCTGATCTTGCGTCATTTCGAGCAGCTTCCCCAACTCGAACCAGGCCGCATAATCGGATTATTGTTCTTTTATTTCATCCTATTAGGTTGGCTGCATCTATTTAATTTTCCCGGCAACCGGGTTTCTATCCTTGACCTCGCCGCTCAAAGCAAGGGCGGAGGCTACCTTGGTGGGGCATTGCTGGTGATCCTTGAACCCAACCTGGGTCTTGAGGGCGCCGCGATAATGCTCATTGCTGGGACATTGATCGCTTTAGCCCTCGCCCTGGATATGTCAGTCCCGGAACTCTTCGGCTGGGCCACACCTATCTTCTCCAGGTTGAGGACTATCCTGGATGATTCATTCAAACGCATCTCTGCCAAAGGTAGAGCATCATTGATTGGTGATGGCTTGGCACCGGCTCCGTCAGGTCCACCAGCCGAAACCGCGGCGAGCGCAGTGGGGGTTGCCCCAGGGGTCGGGATGGTTTCTCCAAATGAGGCAGGTGAAGCCAAAGAATGGGTCCTCCCCGACATCGACCAGATCCTCGAATCTGGAGGCGAGGTTTCCTTTGATGACGAATTCGACCGCCAGAGAGCCCGTTTGATCGAGGATACTCTGGCTTCGTTTGGCGCACCAGCCAAGGTGGTCGAAATCAATCGTGGTCCCACCATCACCCAATTTGGAGTTGAACCCGGTTTCATTAATTCGCGCAATGGCCAGATGAGGGTCCGGGTGAGCAAAATCGCTGCCCTAGCCGATGACCTGGCGCTGACCCTTTCCGCCAAGCGCATTCGCATTCAAGCCCCGGTACCCAGTAAAGGCTTCGTGGGCATCGAGGTGCCAAACGAAGCGATATCCCTGGTCGCATTACGGGATGTGCTTGAGAGTGAAGCTTTTCAAAGTTTGAATTCTATCCTGCGCTTTGCTTTGGGACAGGATGTGGCAGGCAAACCGGCAGCTGCTGACCTGGCGGCTATGCCCCACCTCTTGATCGCAGGTGCAACTGGCTCTGGTAAGTCTGTATCGGTTAATGCCATCATCTGTGGTTTGCTGCTTAATAATACCCCCGACGACCTGCGTTTGTTGATGATCGATCCCAAGCGAGTGGAATTGACAGGCTACAACGGCATTCCCCACCTCCTGGCGCCGGTGGTTGTGGACCTGGAACGCGTGGTGGGCTCCTTACAGTGGGTGGCACGTGAGATGGACCAACGATATAAAAAACTTTCAGAGGCCGGCGCTCGTAATATCGTTGACTACAACTCTCGCCTGGCTGCCAAAGGCGAGAATAAGCTCCCTTACCTGGTAGTGGTGATTGATGAGCTGGCAGATCTAATGATGCTGGCCCCGGATGAAACCGAGCGCACCATCACACGCCTGGCTCAACTGGCCCGCGCCACTGGCATACACCTGGTCATCTCCACCCAACGTCCCTCAGTAGACGTGGTCACTGGGTTGATCAAGGCTAACTTCCCAGCGCGAATCGCTTTTGCAGTTGCTTCCGGGGTCGACAGCCGGGTGATCCTGGATCAGCCCGGAGCAGAACGGTTGCTGGGTCGGGGAGACATGCTGTTCCAGGCTCCCGATGCGGCCGCCCCGGTTCGCCTGCAGGGCACCTTCGTCTCCGATCCCGAGATCCAGCGCCTGGTGACGTACTGGCGCATGCAGGCTGGAACGCTGGATGCAGCCGAAATGGCTACCGGCGGGGTGGTTGACACGCTGCCGTCAGGCGTCCCGCTGCAGCAGATCCCTCTCTGGGATCAAATGGAACCGGAGGAGGACCTGGATCCGCTGTTCGACGAAGCAGTTGATCTGGTCCGGCGTCAAGGACGGGCCTCGATCTCAATGCTACAGCGCCGGTTGCGGATTGGTTACACCCGCGCTGCCCGCCTGATCGAGACTATGCAGGAGAAGGAGATCGTCGGTCAACCCCAACCCGGAACCCAAGGCCTGGAGGTGCTGGACTATGGACCAGCCGCGCCGCCAGTGGACGGAGATTGAAAAGGGGAAATATTGACGGGGGACTGAAGATCTGATAAACTGAATAACAGAAATTCAGTAATTCTGAGGTACAAATGAATGATACGATGACGGTCCAAATGACCCAGCGTGGAGTTTTCGTCTTGCCTAAAGACCTGCGCGAAGCTTATAACTTACAGCCTGGTGACAGTTTCTCCTTGTTGGATTTAGGTGGCGTGTTTGTCATCAGCCCACGACTTTCAGAGATCGACTCCCTCGCTGACCGGATTACCCAGGAACTACAAAAGCAAGGCGAAACTCTAGAAGGTATGCTGCAAATGCTCCGCGAAGAGCGAGAGGCTTATGACCGCTGAGGTCAATGTTTTTCTAGATACAAGTGCCCTCTTTGCTGGTATTTGGTCATCTACTGGAGGAGCACGCATGATCCTAAAGCTGGGTGAAGCAGGCGCAGTCAATATCGTGGTTTGCTCTCGGGTGCTTAATGAAATAGAGAGTGTCATTCGGAAAAAAGCTCCGGAAAATATTGGCTACCTAGCCTTGATACTTGAACGAAGCAGAACAAGTGTGGCACCCAACCCCAGTGAAGATATGTTAGGTAGGTGTGACCAGCTGCTACCGCACAAAGCCGATGCAGAAATCATTGCCTCGGCCTGGGAGTTTCAGACCGATTATTTTGTGACCTTAGACCGGGAACATTTCATCGACAATTCATCCCTGGTCCAGGAGATTCCGTTTCAAATCGGTAGGCCAGGTGATTTCTTAGCCTGGTTCAGGGGACGATTCTCAAATCTGCAGTCTAATTAACCCCTAATAATATCCACTGATAGCGCTGAGGTATAATCGCCAGCATGGCAAAACGCCTGATCGGCCTATTCATAGCAGGATTTATCCTGCTGTGCCTGGCGGGTGTTATCCTTTACAACCTGCCCCCCATTCACGAGCGATTATCCCCGCGGCTGGCGAATCTGCGCGTTCAGGTCTGGCGTGCCCTCAATCCACCAGAAGAAGTGGTTTTTATCCCGCAGGAACAGATCGACGCCATTGTGCAAAGCACCCTGCTGGCTATGACGCCTTCGCCCACAATTGCTCCCACCAGCTCCCAGACCAGCGAGCCATCCATAACCGAGCTGGCGGAAACTGTCGTACCTTCAGCCACACCCACCATAACACCCTCCCCAACCGCCATCCCGGCCCAGGTCTTACTCACCGGCATTAAACACGAGTACCAGCAATTCAACAACTGCGGACCAGCTAACCTCTCCATGGCGCTCTCATATTGGGATTGGTCTGGCGATCAGCGCGATACGGCCATCTTCTTGCGACCAGGCCAATATGATAAGAATGTCAATCCGGCCGAAATGCAGGCCTTCATTCAAGAGGAGACCGATTTGGAAGTCATGCTGCGCGTGGGCGGAGACCTGGAGACGATCAAACGTATCCTGGCAGCTGGCTTCCCGGTGGTGATCGAAAAAGGGTACGATCCGCCCCACGACGATTGGATGGGACATTACCAGACCTTCAACGCTTACGATGACGAGGTTGGCCAATTTTTGGCTCAAGATTCGCTGATCATGCCCGATTTCCCCGTACCCTACGAGCTGGTCGCAGAACGCTGGCGCGACTTCAATCATGTTTACCTGGTGATCTACCCACCGGAACGCGAAGCCGAAATCCTCTCGATCCTTGGACCGCAAGTCGATGAGACCTACAATTACGAATACGCGGCCGAGGTGGCGAGGGGTGAAATTGATGCATTGAGCGGACGCGACCAGTACTTCGCCTGGTTCAATCTGGGCAGCAACCTGGTTGCTTTGGAGGACTTCGCCGGAGCTGCAGCAGCTTTCGACCGCGCTTTCGCCCTTTATCCATCCATCCCAGCAGAAGAACGACCCTGGCGGGTGATGTGGTATCGAGACGATCCGTACGAAGCCTACTACCAGACCGGGCGCTACCAGGATATCATCGAACTGGCCAACACCACCTTCTTCGCCCTGGGAGAATATACTCTGGAGGAGTCTTTCTATTGGAGAGGGCTGGCAAACGAAGCACTGGGCAATCTGAACGAGGCGCTCTTTGACCTTCGTAAAGCGGTCGAACTGAATCCCAACTTCACCCCTGCCAGGGAAGAGCTGGCCCGTCTTGAAGGGTAAATCCCCTGAAATATCTAGATGATGCCCTATGCGTAAGTTCATAATATTCTTAGCTGTTGCCATCCCGATCGTGTGTTTGATGTCTATTGGCGTATACAATCTACCTCCCGTGAATGCTTGGCTTTCCCCAAGGGTGGACACGCTGCGCACACGCATCGTATATGCGCTCAACCCGCCGGAGGAGGCGGTCTTCATCCCCCAGGAGCAAGTAGACGAAACCATTCAGGCTGCGGTTAGCACACCAACCCCAGAGCCAACCGATACGCCTACTGTCACACCGACCCAAGAGGGACCGACCAATACGCCATCTCCTTCTGCCACAGCGACCATAACACCGACCGCCATTCCTGACTCTTTCGTGCTGGAGGGGATCAAGTACGAAGACCAGCACCACCGCTGGAATTATTGTGGGCCGGCCAACCTATCCATGGCGCTGACCTATTGGGGCTGGGATGGTAATCGGGATGTGGTCGGCGAATATATCAAACCCGGCGATAAAGACAAGAACGTCAT
>JBEQLH010000333.1:0-3114 GCA_040326075.1 Anaerolineales bacterium | reverse complement strand
CCTCCAAATGAAAGTGGCAGCATCGATATAACACTTGAAGTGGCGCAGGAATCGATCCAACGCCGGGCTGTGCTCTACGACAAAGATGGGGATGCGCATTATGATACAATCTCCGCCTTCATTAAATCGGTCCGTGGCTCAGACCCAGATGCAGCTCTGTACTGGTTGGCGAAGATGTTGTATGCCGGTGAAGACCCACGATTTATCTTGCGCCGGCTGATCATCTTAGCTGGAGAGGATATCGGCTTGGGTGATCCAATGGGTCTGGTGGTTGCCAATGCAGCTGCGCAAGCATTCGACTACATCGGTTTGCCGGAGGGAATCTACCCAATCGTGGAAGCGACTCTTTTCCTGACAACGGCGCCCAAATCCAATACTGCTGGGGCGTATTTCAAAGCTTTCCGGTTGATAGAAGACGAAGGCATCACCGCTGTCCCAACACACCTGCAGGATGCCAACCGGGACGGCAAAGCTTTGGGTCATGGGAAAGATTACAAATACCCGCATGAAGACCCGCAGCACTTCCTGCCGCAGCAATACCTGCCCAGCAAAATTCTTGGCACATACTTCTACCAACCTTCTGAACAGGGTTACGAGATTGAGGTTAAAGGACGCCTGGCTCGCTGGAGAGAAGCTCAGCGCCTTGCCCTGGGAATCACCCAGACCGAAGATGTACCAGATTTGTCGCAGGAAACGATCCAGGAGATCAAGCATAAACATAAGCCCTCCAGCAGCTCAAAGTGATGAAATTTTAAGTCCACTCGGCCATGCGCACAGACTCTTTATCAAAATAACTTCAGAATTTGGAAAATCACAATATGCCAATTATCTTACTTATCCGTCACGGTGAAAACGAATACGTCAAAAAACACCGATTGCCCGGCCGAAAACCAGGCATTCACTTGAATAAAAAAGGTCGCGCCCAGGCAAAAACCTTAGCTAAAGAGTTAAGCCAGGCCCCAATTAAAGCAATTTACAGCAGCCCTTTGGAGCGCACTATTGAGACTGCTGAGCCCATTGCCAAAGCCCTGGGGTTGAAAGTCATCCCGCGTAAGGGTTTAATTGAGACCGATGTGGGTGAATGGCAGGGGAAGAAAGTGAAAGATTTGAGCCGCTTGAAAATCTGGTGGCAGGTGCAATTTGTTCCATCAAGATTTCGATTTCCTGGTGGTGAGCGGATTGAGGATGCCCAACATCGATTCGTCAAGGAAATCGAAAAATTATGCGCCCAACACGATCCTGAAGATATGATCATATGTGTTTCACACGCAGATCCGATCAAAATCGTGCTCGCGCATTACATGGGCCTTCCGCTTGATCTTTACCAGCGCCTGACTGTATCACCTGCTTCAATTTCCGCTCTGCAGATCGGAGAATTTGGCAGTCGATTATTGATGTTAAATTATGATCTTTCTCTTAACTTTGCCAAACATTGATTCTGGTATACTAACCAAACTCGGTGTCAAACGGAGAAATTATGCCGCGTGATGAGATTGACCTGCGACCAGTCACCCATATCCTGACCGATGCAATCGGCCCACCCGGGAAGCGCGTCTTCTATCTCCAGGGTTGGCAAGAGGATCGGACCATCACCTTAATCGTGGAAAAGTTCCAAATCCAATCCCTGGCGATTGGCTTAGAGCAATTTCTAACCGAGATTGAGGAGAAACACCCCGGTCTTCCTGAAGCCTCTGCGGATTACGAGGAAGAAAAGATGCATATCCTACCCCCAGTGGACCCTCTTTTCCGAGTGGGTGAACTCGGTCTCGGCTATGAAGAAGAAAGTGATTTGCTGATCCTGGTAGCCCGTGAACAGGTCTCTGAGGACCAGGATGCTGAGCAGGCAGGAGTGGTGCGATTTTGGTGCACCCGATCACAACTACGGGCTATGAGTAGTTGGGGGATTGATATTGCCTCCCGGGGGCGACCACTTTGCCCCCAGTGCAGAGAACCCATGGACCCTGAAGGACACTTCTGTCCCAAAAAGAACGGCCACAGCCACTGATAAAAGGTCGAGTACACCTGGGTAACCCTTCAAGGACATGTGATCAGCGAGAAAACGACTTGTGGTGCGCTGGATCAATGATCCAGCGCCTAAATTTATACCCCGATGATTAGCAAAGACAACTCTGTAATATCTACTCTTGAAACGGGAAAGATAACCGTCGCAGGTGAGTTTATGTGGGGATCGAACTATACATTCGCGGTAGAGGTACGCCTGGGTGAGCAATCTTTGCAGGGAGTATACAAACCCACCCAGGGCGAACGGCCATTATGGGATTTCCCCAGGGCCAGTCTCGCCCATCGGGAGGTGGCAGCTTTCCTGGTCAGCAATGCATTGGGTTGGGGATTTGTACCTCCCACGGTCTACCGGAAGGATGGACCTGCTGGTCCTGGTTCTCTGCAGCTCTATGTGGATCACGATCCCGAATACAATTATTTTTCCTTCAGTCCAACAGACCTACAGCGATTAAGACCGGTGGCCTTGTTTGATCTGGTGATCAATAATGCGGATCGTAAAGGGAGCCATGTGCTGATCGATGATAATGATCACATCTGGTTGATTGACCACGGCATCTCCTTCCATCACGATGATAAATTACGAACCGTGATCTGGGATTTCGCAGGAGAACCCATCCCAGAAGAATTTTGTTCAAGCATGACCAGCCTCGAAGCACAACTCAATCCTGGGACCGATTTCCTTCACCAATTGGAGAACCATCTGAACCCGCAGGAGATAGATGCGCTGGCCGAACGCACGCGGGGTTTACTATCAACCAAGCAGTTCACGAATCCACAGGCGAATCGCCGGCCGTATCCCTGGCCTCCGGTCTAAATCATCGTTTTCTTGCGCCGATTTGCTTCCCAGGTACGGCGTAGGTGAGTACAAATTAAAACAGAACCCTTGCATTTTATCCAGGAACAGCGGAGTATCCCATGACCCTCTACAAATTAGCCCTGCTCGGATTTGGTAATGTTGGTCAATCACTTGCCTCCCTTCTGCGCCACAAGCAAATGGAATTAAAATCAAAATACGACCTGACCTTCAGTGTTACCGGGATTGCAACTCGAAGTCATGGAACGGCGATTAACCCACTGGGGATCGATCTGGCT
>JBEQLH010000014.1:23534-27902 GCA_040326075.1 Anaerolineales bacterium | reverse complement strand
GCGGAAAACATCCGCTTTGGTCGTTTGGATGCCAGCGATGAGGAAGTGCAGGCTGCCGCGCTGGCAGTTGGCGCTAATGATTTCATCCAGCGTCTGCGCCTGGGGTACCAATCTCCGGTCGAAGAGGGTGGGGCCGTTCTCTCTGGTGGTCAACGCCAATTGATCTCTTTCGCCCGCGCCCTTTTAGCTGATCCACGCATCCTTATCCTTGATGAAGCCACCTCAAGCGTTGATACGCAAACGGAACGCCTGATACAGGATGCTTTAGCTCGTTTGTTGTCCGGCAGGACATCTATTGTCATCGCCCACCGTCTGTCAACCGTGGTAAATGCAGATATAATTCTGGTGATTCAAGACGGACGTATAATCGAGAAAGGCAGCCATGCTGATTTACTTGCATTAGGCGGACAATATTTCCATTTATATAGTTCTGGTTTTGAAGAGGACTCAACTGGATGACATGATTGCAGAAGTGTTAGGTAAACTCATCTTTTTGGGTGCTAAACTTCAAGTAGGCATCATCTAAATCGGCAATATTTATCGGTTAACCTTTCGATATTCGAGGTCATTCCCCCATGCCTTCTGGTCATGAATGGAGATCAATTCTAGAAGAAGAAGATCTACCACAACTTAGAGCTAAGTTTTCGCGTGGGATCGTGCTGACTTCTTCTTCGATTCTACTGCTGATTTTGATCCTTATTTTCTGGCCGATCTTACAATACAAGGTCAGCCCGGTAAACGCCGAAGATTCTACCCAAGCGACTCAAACCGAAACACAAAAACCTATCCCAACGACGACAACGACCAAAACATCCCTGCCGGAATCTACATTGACTGCAACTGCGCCTCCTCCAGAGACACCAATATCTTCCACCACTCAAACCGCGACTCCAACTCAGGAAAGTTCACCACCTCTCAACGAAGGAATGATCGTCCTGGCCTTTAATGAAGCCGGATACAGTCATCTCTTTGCATTCCAACAGCTTGGATTACCATACATTCGCCTCACCTCCGGTCCCTGGGACGATATCACACCCGCCCTTAGCCCAGATGGCAGATGGGTAGCCTTCTCCTCCAACCGGTCCGGATCTTGGGATCTCTACATGCTTGACCTGCACAGCGGTGACCTCTTGCGATTGACCGACACACCTCAATATGATGCTGCTCCTTCCTGGTCTCCAGATGGGAATCTCCTGGCTTACGAAAGCTATGACCAAGATCTAGAAATTCTTATCCGTACTGTATTCGACGATCAAACATTGATCAACCTCAGCGAACATCCATCAGCAGATTACCACCCTGCCTGGTCACCCCAAGGACGACAGCTGGCTTTTGTCTCCAATCGCAGCGGGGAGCCAGAAGTCTGGCTCGCTGATTTTGACAATTTCGATGAGGGGCGCTTTACCAATCTCAGTCAAAGCACCGACAAACAGGAAGCCCACCCGGCCTGGTCTCCTGATGGAAAAGCGCTGGTCTGGACAGCTTTGCAAGGTGGAACACACAGCTTATACCTCTGGGAGACCGATCAAACACCGCGATACATTGCTAGCGGCGATTGGCCCATATGGAGCCCAGATGGATTCGAAATTCTCACCACCCTGGATGCACCGAACCAGAGCTTGCTTACTGCTTACCAATCTACCGATGCTCTACTGGCGCTGCCCCCCATTGTACTGCCTGGATCAAGTTCTGGATTAACTTGGGGCAGCCAACCATTACCAAAACCACTTCCACAAAACATGCTGCAAATTGCTCAGGAAACCCCTGCTGCTCCTTGGTTCTCGACAGCTGGAGGCAAATCTGATGAGCAAGATTCTTTAGTCCAGCTGAGCAATGTTCAGGCTCCTTATGCCCAGCTCCATGATAAGGCTGACGAAGCATTTCATTCTCTCAGGGATAGAGTAGCTAAACAGGCTGGGTGGGATTTCCTGGCCACGCTTGAAAACGCGTTCGTGCCGCTCTCGGCACCTCTTCCTCCTGGAATGGGAGATGATTGGCTTTACACAGGGCGGGCGTTCGCCTTTGATACCATACCCATGAATACTGGTTGGGTCATTGTAGTGCCTGAAAGGTTCGGCCATCAGACATACTGGCGGATTTATTTACAGGCTCGATTTCAGAATGGGTCGCTTGGCAAACCCATGCATGAACTGCCCTGGATCTTCAATGCCAGGAATGCGGGTGATCCACTGCTCTATGAGCAAGGTGGGGACTTTACGGGAGATATACCCCCAGGTTATTGGGTAGATTTCACTGCCCTGGCAATGGCATATGGTTGGGAGCGATTGCCAGCTTTACCAACCTGGCAATCGGCTTTCTTCGCGGCTCGTTTCAATGAGTTCATCCTGCCCAACGACCAGACCTGGGAAGAGGCGATTCTGGACCTATACCCTGCTGAGGCTTTACTGACTCCAACACCGGTCTTTCCCCCGACCTTAACCCCCACGCGGACACCCAGCTGGCCGGTCCAGTCAACCCCTTCACCATGATTGATCGAACCAGGATTAAGGTCGCGCTCAGCCTGCTATCTGTGATGTTTGTTTATGTTACAGCCTGCCAGCCTATCGAAACAGAACTATTTATTCCCCCCATTTCAACGACAATTCCAAAAACTCCCATACAAGTTCCCACCCCCTTACCTACAAACTCCCCACCAAAAGTAAAAGAGCAGAAAGCTGCACCTGAACAACCAAAGGTCATTAATATTGATCTCCCCTCATCCGAAGCATCTGTCGAACCACTGCAAGTTAATTTCCCAATCCTACAACAAAATACTTTTTCATCCTGGCGACCTCCCTTATACCCAGTTCCTCTAGCGCTCACACCCTTCGATCATTTTTATTTCACCCGTCCATTGGCAGTAAATGAAACCAATTGGCCAGTTGAGGATTATCGATACGGTGGCTCGTATTTTGAAGATATTGTCCATACTGGTATGGATATTAAAATCCCAGTTGGAACACCAATTCAAGCCGCTGGTCCTGGGAAGGTTGTCTGGGCAGGATATGGTCTATTTGCTGGTCATTATGATCCTGAAGATCCATATGGTCAGGCGGTCATGATCCGCCATGAATTTGGTTTTAATGGCTCACCACTTTATACAGTATATGCCCATCTAGACCGGGTGGATGTCGTTCAGGATCAATACGTTGCGGCAGGAGAATTACTTGGCTTGAGTGGAGAGACCGGAAAAACATCTGGACCTCACCTGCATATCGAAGTTCGTTTGAGGGAGGGTGATTTCTTCTATACCCTGAACCCGGAATTATGGATGGTCCCCCCACAAGGGTGGGGCGTTCTGGCCGGCAAAGTCATGAATACCGGTGGACGAAAAGTCGAAGGGCAATTGGTTGTTATTCGTACAACCCAGAGCGAACAATTCTGGCGGGCTAATTCATACCATCGCGGCAATGTGAATTCTGATCCTTATTATCAAGAGAATTTAGTTGTGAGCGACCTGCCTGCTGGGCGATACGAGATTGTGATCAATTACCTTTCCCGGATATACAGACAAGAGATCAATATCCAGCCCGGATTAGTCAGCTACTTCTCTTTTCGAGGCCGCAACGGCTTTACCACGGAGCCACCTCCTATTCCCGGCGGCGAATTCAACCCACCGCAATCCCCTTGACAATCAGAACATCTGTGCTAAACTAATTGGGGAGTAAACTTAAAAAGGTCCCCCTGATTGATTTGCCTGTTTCCATATTGCGATTTTTCATGGTGAAGGATACAATCAATTAAGTTTGTTCCAAATTTTTGTCAGGAGAGATTCAGCATGGCTCGCAAGAAATCCCCCCCTCCAGAAGAGATAAATGAATCACGGAATATTGCTTTAGACAAAGCGCTGGTTGATATAACCAAGCGCTACGGTGATGGTAGCATAATGCGCCTCGGCGAAGCCCAACATATTATGGATGTGGAGGTTATCCCTACTGGTTCACTGTCACTGGATATCGCTCTCGGCACCGGTGGAATCCCGCGTGGTCGCATTACTGAGATTTATGGTCCAGAAGCCTCGGGTAAAACCACTATCTGCCAACACATCGTCGCCGAAGCCCAGCGCCTGGGTGGAACGTGTGCCTTCATCGATATGGAGCACGCCCTCGACCCTTCTTATGCTTCCCGCTGCGGCGTGGATGTAGATAGTTTGTTGATCTCCCAACCGGATATGGGTGAGCAAGCGCTTGAAATCACCGAAACCCTGGTCCGTTCTGGAGCGGTGGATATCGTGGTAATCGATTCGGTAGCTGCTTTAGTGCCGCGAGCCGAAATCGAGGGTGATATGGGCGATTCTCCTATGGGGATGCAGGCGCGCTTAATGTCGCAGGCATTGCGCAAGCTCTCCGGTGCGATCAAGCAAACCAA
>JBEQLH010000014.1:0-23434 GCA_040326075.1 Anaerolineales bacterium | reverse complement strand
ATCCTTGATTTGGCCACAGAGCTCTCACTGATCGATAAACGTGGATCATTTTATTCCTATGGCGATATCCGACTGGGGCAGGGACGGGAGAACGCAAAAGGATTCTTGAGGGAAAATCCGGACATGATGGACGAGATCGATATGGCTATTCGCCAACAAACTCTCAGCGGGATTTTACCGATGGCGGTTGGTGAGGATGAAGAAATGGACACCGGGGAAGACGAGACGTAAATTACCATCACAGCAATCACGGGCTGACATCGTGAAACCCCCATACTTACCTTTATTAATCATCGCACTCCTTTTAACAGCCTGCGACAGTCAGACAACACCTACCCTCTATATTCCTCCAACCCAAAATATAACTCAGGTTTTTGCCACCCAGGTTAACCCAGCTTCAAAATTGGATCCAGTAACTCCGACTGCTCTACCCCAACCCACACCTTCTCCAGATTGCACTCCAGGACTGCTTTTTCTCGAAGACCTTACCATACCTGATGGATCTTCCGTAAATCCGGGTGATTTACTCGACAAACGTTGGTTAGTTGAGAACATTGGTTCCTGTAATTGGGATAACAAATTTAGTCTCCGGTTAATTGCCGGTCCAGAATTGGGCGCGCCGCCTGAGAACGCTCTTTTCCCTGCCCGGAGCGGAACCCAGGTGGAGATTCGGATTCTGTTCACCGCTCCACAAGAACCCGCCACCTACCGAAGCGCATGGCAAGCACACGACCCACAAGGGAAGATATTTGGCGATCCGATATTTATCGAGATCGTCGTTGCAAATCCCTGAGTCAATTATTATTTCAGGTGAAGATGCTCTCAAGAAAGGCGCACTCTTGGTGATAAAAAATCAAATTGGGATATGTAGAATTAATCCCCTGCTCGTTTTCGTTTCAGACCAGCACACCTTCCTGAATGATATAATTTATTGCGGGAGGGTAATCCCTCCTATTTATAACCCTTGAAGTTAGTAAGATTCAGCAATTTGCGGATTTATGATTACCTTCATGCGACTCGGCAATTGGCTTCTTATCAATGCACCAGGAAGAAACACCAGATGGTGTTTGCCAGCTCAAAATATACAGGAAAATACTATTGACACTAAATGCCTCCGGGAGAATACCCGGTGAGTGAGGAATTTACATTTGGTGGTGAGATAGTCTGGCGACCTACAGCTGATTATATTGAACAATCTCACCTGACTCAATTTATACGCCAGCACAAGCTCTCCGATTTCGATAACTTGATGAACCGTTCAACAGAAGATGTGGCCTGGTTCACCGAGGCTGTGCTTAATTACCTGGATATTCAATTTTACGAACCATACAGCCAGGTACTGGACTTAACACAAGGAATCGCAAAGCCGCGCTGGGTTGTTGGGGGAAAGATGAACATCGTCCACAACCTGTTAGATAAGTACATAGGCAGCCAAGTGGAAGACCAGGTGGCATTGATCACAGAGGATGAGACCGGGGAAGTAAATGCCTACACGTATGGAGAGCTGTGGCGCAAGGTAAACCAGGCAGCTAATGCTCTCCGCAGTCTAGGTCTGGGTGCAGGCGACCCAATTGGATTGTATATGCCGATGAGCTGCGAGATCGTAGTTGCCATGTTAGCTATAGCCAAGATCGGAGGTGTTATTTTGCCTCTGTTCTCAGGATATGGCGCGGGAGCAATCACGTCTCGATTGGCAGATGCGGACGCTAAAGCCCTCTTCACTGCAGATGGTTCCATACGCCGCGGAAAAGTGATCAACATGAAGGTGACGGCTGATACCGCTGTTGCAAAAATCCCCTCCCTGGATCATATGATTGTAGTGAATAAAGCAAACCTGGCGGTGGAGATGGTGACCGGTCGGGATCATTGGTGGCATGAATTGGTCGAAACACAATCAGAGGCAGCTGAGACAGAGATTACTGATGCCGAGCAAGTACTGATGATCATCTATACCTCTGGGACGACTGGGCGTCCGAAAGGCGCTGTGCATACCCACTGCGGATTCCCAATTAAAGCTGCGCAGGATATGGCATTTGGTACAGACCTGCACCCCGGTCAGCGTCTTTATTGGATGACGGATATGGGATGGATGATGGGTCCCTGGTTGGTCTTTGGGGCAATGATCCTGGGAAGCACATATGTACTATATGATGGCGCTCCAGATTACCCTGGACCAGATAGATTATGGGAGATCGTTGAACGTCATCGCATCACCACTCTCGGCATCTCGCCGACCCTGATCCGGGCATTGATGCCATTTGGAGAGGAGCCAATCCGTTCCCATGACTTATCCTCAATCAGGATCTTTGCCTCAACCGGTGAACCTTGGAATCCTGATCCATGGATGTGGCTGTTCGATAAAGTTGGTCATCGAAAACGCCCGATCATTAATTATTCTGGAGGAACCGAAATATCCGGCGGGATTGTAATGGGAAATCCCATCTTACCCCTTAAACCGACCGCCTTCTCTGCTCCCTGTCCTGGAATCGCGGCTGACGTCTTCGATGAAAATGGGCAATCGGTGCGCAACCAGGTCGGGGAACTGGTGATTAAATCACCCTGGATTGGAATGACGCGTGGATTTTGGCGTGATCCAGGTCGATATGAAGAAACCTACTGGTCACGTTGGCCTGATGTATGGGTGCATGGAGATTTTGCAGTGGTGGACACAGATGGGCAATGGTACATCTTAGGTCGTTCAGATGATACGATCAAAGTTGCTGGAAAGCGTTTAGGTCCAGCTGAAATTGAATCGATTTTGGTCAGTCATCCCGCTGTTATCGAAGCTGCGGCAATCGGAGTGCCAGATGATCTGAAGGGCAATGTAGTGGTGGTCTTTTGCGTCCTTACCGGTGGGTATCCACCCTCTGATGAATTAAGGGATGAGTTGAAGAATTCTATTATCTCCTCCCTGGGAAAACCACTAGCCCCACGCGAGGTTCTTTTCGTGAAAGATTTGCCTACAACCCGCAACGCCAAGATCATGCGCCGCATGATCCGAGCGGCGTACTTGAGAAAGGATCCCGGTGACACCACATCTCTAGTTAATCCTGAATCTTTAAGGGGAATCCAGGAGGCCATTTAGTGAAGGAGGGTCAATGCCAATCTGGTGCCCCGAATGCAACGCCATGCTGGTAGAGGGAACAGAGGAATGCCCTCGTTGTGGGGCACGTTTTGAAGGTTCTGACCCAGATGAGGGATTCAGTCGATCTGACATCGTCTGGTTCAGCGCCTATACCATCGCAATTATTGCCGTACCAATCATAATCGGTGTGGGGATAGGCTTACTTTGCCTCTTGTTATTTCTTTCCTGAACCTGAGAAACACTTAGATGGAGAAAATGAATGGAATTCGATCTGACTGATGAACAACGCATGTGGAAAGACACTATCCACGATTTCGTCTCCCGCGAAGTAAAACCAGCTGCCAGTCGCGTGGACGAAGAGGGAGAATTTAACTGGCCAGCTGTCCACAAAATGGGACCCATCGGTCTGCTGGGATTGAACGTACCAGAAGAATTTGGCGGTCCCGGTGTGGATGCTGTCAGCGCGGCGATAGCTATCGAGGAACTCGGCTGGGGTTGTGGCAGCACTGCCTTATCCATATCTGCCCACAATGGATTGGGATGCGCTCCCATCGCGCTCTTTGGAAGTGAAGAATTGAAAGAAAGGTTTTTACCACCCGCGGCTACAGGCGAAGGGAAATTGGCCGCTTTAGCCCTCACGGAACCCGATGCTGGTTCAGATCTTAAAGGAGGTATAAGTACGCGGGCTGAACTGGTTGGAGATGAATGGCAGATCAATGGCCCAAAAATGTGGTGCACCAATGCCAGTATTGCCGATTTCATCGTCACGTTGGTGCGCACTGATCCCGGCGGCGGCTCGAAATCTTTGAGCCTGATCGTCGTTCCGATTGGGTCTCCAGGTCTACATATTGGACCCGCAGAAAAGAAAATGGGATTAAAAGGGAGCCCTACCCACGCAGTGACTTATGAGAATGTTCGCGTACCAGCAAATTACTTGCTGGGAGACGTAGGACAGGGATTGCATCAAACATTCACCGTTCTCGATTGGGGGCGGGTTGGGATTGGTGCAATATCAGTCGGTCTGGCTCAAGCAGCGTTTGAGGAAGCTGCTCGCTATGCAAAAGAACGCCAGACATTTGGTGTTCCTCTCGCTGATCACCAGGCGATCCAATGGATGCTGGCCGATGCAGCCACACAAATTCAGACCGCTCGTTTGATGGTTTATTATGCAGCCTGGCTGAAAAGTATGGGTCGACCTTACTCAACTGAAGCGTCAATGGCGAAACTAAATGCGACAGAAATGGCTGAGCAAGTATGTCGAGATGCAATTCAAATATTCGGAGGTTATGGCTATAGTAGAGAGTATCCGGTCGAGAGAATTTACCGCGATAACCGGTTAATGACGATCGGGGAAGGCACCAGCGAAGTCCAGCGAATGGTGATCGCTCGCCGAGTGCTTCAAAAGTTTTAAGGCTCTGCAGCTACAGCATAGGAAGCACTGAGCACATCCCATTTTTGGGGAGGCCAATAAACTACTGAAGCTTTTCCGATTACATTTTCTAGTGGTACGACACCCCAGGAGCGAGAATCTGATGAGTTATTCCGATTATCTCCCATCACAAACAATGCATCCTGCGGAACCGTCCAATCTCCCCCATGTTTAGTTTGTAGTGATAAATAAGGTTCTGAAATCCTGACCCCGTCAATATAGACCCTGTCATCCTTAATTTGAACAGTTTCACCAGGTAGGCCAATGACACGTTTAATATAAGGGTCTTGCTCTGGATTAGGTGGGTATCGAAATACAATAATGTCTCCCCGGCTAGGTTGACCAAATTTGTAAGACATTTTATTGACCACCACAAAATTCCCGGCATACAATGTTGGCTGCATGCTGACTGATTCAATCCGGATACGGGCTGATACAGCATTGATACTAATAAAGAGAATAAGTGAAATGAGAACAATTTCCAAAATATCCCTGGCAAATCGACGAAACTCACCTGGCTTTTGGTGTCCTAATGGTGGGTCAGGATATTCTCTGCTCCGCAAGTGATCCAAGAATTGCTTTCCTCCGACAAATTATGTATCTGCAGAGCTGTGCCCTGCTTCTGCATCAGGGTCATCTGACAAAAGCTCAACTGCGTGTTTTAATACCGGCAAAATTACATTTAGATTTTCAATTGCAGCTCTGGGGCTACCGGGTAAATTTACAATTAAGGCTCGGCCACGGATTCCTGCTGTTGCGCGGGATAACATGCCATGAGCAGTGACCTTCAAACTGGCGATCCGCATGGCTTCAACTAATCCAGGTGCATCCCTTTCAATTACAGCTTTTGTCGCTTCTGGTGTAATATCTCGAGGACTGAAACCAGTCCCTCCCGTGGTTAGGATAATATCCATATTGCCTGAGTCAGCCCAATTCGCCAGCGCTTCTTTCAACATGAGCAATTCGTCAGGCATTATCTCGAGGCGAACAACAGACCATCCCTGATCGACGATCAATTTTTCTATCGCAGGTCCGGCAAGATCAGGACGTTCTCCCCGCGCAGATCGATCAGAAACTGTAAGTATACCTATGCGCAAGATTGTTTTCCCATCCTTTTATTAGATATCTTTTCCATAAACGAAGATATCTAAGGCCTGCCAGCCATTCTTTTCGTAAAATTGAGTAGCGGTGTTATCTTTTCTGACCATCAAATACGAGCGCAAACAGCCTTTTTCACGCAAACGTTCTTCTAAGACTTCCATTAATACTGTTCCAACACCAATCTGGCGATATTCTTTATCAACCGCTAGGTGATAGATCATGCCACGGCGACCATCGTACCCCCCCATCACAACCCCGATAATTTCTTCCTGATAATCTGCTACCAGGAACAGGTCTGGATCTCGCTGAATTTTCTTGGCAATTTCATCAGGCGTATCTGAGCGACCAACCTGAATACCGGGATCGGAACGCTCCCACAAATCAACTACAGACAGGTAATCATCGGGATATTTAAAAGTTCGTATATTGATTGGAAGCTTCACTCCTCTTCCTGCCCGACAAGCTGTTTCCAGGGACCATGGATGCCGTCATCTGTGACACCAAAATAATAGCGATACCCCTGACCTGTACGCTGGACGAGATCGTAGGTGGGACGTCTACCTTGCTTTCCCTGGCGTAATAAACCATAATCTCCCTGCCACTCAATTTCAGCTTTTGCCAAATCTGGTGGGATGCGGGCATATTGAGTGAGGGCATAATGCCATAAACGGCGAGCGGATTTAAGGGTGACATTCTTGACGACATTCCCGTTGCGTAAATCCCTCACTGTGTAGAAACTGCCACCATCTCGCTCCTCAACACTGACCACTTCCACTCCTGTGCGGGGAGCCATTTCAACAGACGCCTCCGTCTTTATCTCTAATTTCACCTCGGTTTCTTCCGAGTCAATGGCTTCGACCTGGCTGGTTATCTTCATGCGGTCATTTTTTCCACGAAGCACAAGACTGACCAACTCATCCCTCACTGCCTGGCTTGTTTCGGATTCACCGCGCACATAAATCTTATAATCGTCCACAACATAAGGCGGGTCATCTCCCCGGGGGACTAGTACCCGTAACACCTTCTTCCCGCCAGTTTCGTGTGCATCAATTGTACAATGCAGATGGGGGCTGATGCGATTGCCGATCTCTTTCTCGAGTTGAGTAATCGCCTGGTTTGGCTTTGAAATGCCAGAGATGGCTTTGCGTGTATCTCCACTTAACCCCAGGAAAAGTGTACCGCCATTGGTGTTTGCAAAAGCACTGATATCTGCTATCACTGCATACAAGCGACCACCACGCACTGATAAACTTTCGTGAAAATCTTGGACAATATTGGCGCCCTCTTCACGTGCCGCCCGGATGAAATCATATGCTGGTTCAGCTTTCAAACGATGAGGCCGGGTGCGAGCATAATCATGGCTCGAGAAAAGATCAATTAAAGCTTTAAAACTTACTTCCGGGATCAAGACATCTGTTGGACGATCACCAATTCCCAAATTACCTTTCCGCTTTGAGTCTGCTGTCACCCAGTGAGCATCGGATCCCTGGATACAGTGCATGCGACGAGGGTATTCCGGCTTGGTACCACTGAAGAATGCAGCCGTCGTACGTCTCCCCTTTTTCTCTAAATCAGTAACCTCGAGGGCTAACAAATTGGGATCTTGAGTATATGCAATGCGGGTCTGCCCCCCGAATGTGAAACCCCTCATCGCCACTCCATGAGTAGAGTTTGCATGAGCAGCAATTGCTAATCCCCCAGCCTCTGAAATGGCTTGATATGCACCGATCACATCAGTCGTTGCACCAACGGTATCAGAACCGTAATCGAGCTGTTCGGATGGGATATTCATATTCAGCAGTATATGCTCAATCTCGCGTAATGGTTTTTCTTTGGGAAAAATCCCCAGGATATGGAAACCAAAAGTTGCGGTAAATTCGAAACCAGGTAATATCAGAATTTTATTGAACAACCGGTGATATTCATTCAGCTGGGTTTGTTCTTCTGCCAACAAGCGACCTGATTCTTCCAAAAACTCTAATCGCTCAACTTCCTCTCTCATCTGCCGGTATCCAGATATGGTGTTGTGGTCGGTAAATGCGATGATATCCAAACTGCGTGCCTCAGCTCGCTGCAATATTTCCAGATAGGATACTTCTGATTGCTGATAGTCAACTGAAGCAGGAGTATGAAGATGCAAATCCATAGTTCGCCATTGATTCGAGCCATGTAAATATTTTTTTGCCACAATTATCTCTCTCTATCCCAAGGTTTGTTGAATTTGGCCAATTAGCTCATCTGGCATAAAAGGTTTGAGAATAAATCCATCCGCCCCTTCTTGATGGCTTTTGTCTGTCATATCCACTCCCGAGGCGATCAACACTCGAACCCCATCGAGTTCAGATTCTTTACGCAGAGAATGCAGTATGTCAAATCCATTCAAATGGCGTAAATACACATCCATCAAAATCAAATCTGGTTTTTCATGGAAAATTGAATCGATAGTATCCTGCACCTGTTCCCCACCCTCCCAAAGGACTACTTCATACCCTTCAAACTCCAATAACATATGGAGTAGAGAGAACATATTTGCATCATCTTCAATAACCATTACCTTTGGCATGCAGCTAAACCGTGGTGGAATTTTTCGATTTCGTTTTTTTCCTGCCAGCCTTCTTAGAAACGGGGACCAAGGCGGCACTGATTACTTGCTCAACCGTATCCACATACACAAATTTCATCCCTTTGCGGACTTCCTCTGGTAAGTCTTCCAAGTCAGCTTCATTACGTTTGGGCAGGATCACAGTTTTCAAGCGGCTGCGATGAGCGGCCAAAACTTTTTCCTTTATCCCGCCGACTGGTAAGACTTGGCCGCGCAAGGTAATCTCCCCTGTCATTCCCACATCCGACCGCACGGGTCGCTTAGATATCAAGGAAACCAAGGCGGTCGCCATGGTTACCCCGGCTGACGGTCCGTCTTTTGGTTGGGCGCCACTGGGGACATGGAGGTGAATATCAGTATGATCAAAGAACGTTGGCTCTAACGAGAGTTCTTCTGCCCTCGACCGAACAAAGGAAAGGGCAGCCCGGGCGGACTCCTGCATCACATCTCCCAAAGAACCTGTCACTTGAAAACCTTTGCTGCCGGGCATACCTGTAGCTTCAATGAATAATACATCGCCTCCAGTGGGTGTATATGCCAAACCTGTGGCGACCCCAGGGATCGAAGTGCGTTCAGCTACCTCTTCGTTGCCAAAAAACTGAGGTCTGCCTAAGAATTCGCGCACATATTCGGGAGTGATCTTAAATTTTTTCTTCTTTCCTTCCGCTATGCGAGTGACCACCTTGCGGTTGACCGCTCCGATCTCTCGTTCAAGATTGCGAACCCCTGCCTCGCGGGTATAGGAGCGGATAATGGTTTGCAATGCCTCGCTGGTGAAAGCAACCTCCTTGGGAAGTAAACCATTCTCGCGCAATTGACGAGGGAGTAAATACCCTCTGGCAATTTCGATCTTCTCACTTTCCGTGTAACCAGAGAGCCTGATAATTTCCATCCGATCTCGCAATGGAGCCGGGATAGGTTCCAGGAGGTTGGCTGTTGTAATGAACATTACCTGTGATAGATCGAAACCCACTTCCAGGTAATGATCCCGGAATTCAACATTTTGCTCTGGATCAAGCACCTCCAGCAAGGCCGACGCTGGATCACCGTGAAAATCGTAGGTCAGTTTATCCACTTCATCTAACATGAAGACTGGATTCCTGGTCTCCACCCGGCGGAGGGCTTGTAGAATTCGCCCCGGCATGGCACCAATATATGTGCGGCGATGACCGCGAATCTCAGCTTCATCGCGGACACCACCTAACGAGATGCGGATGAATTTGCGTCCCATCGCTCGGGCGATCGACTGCCCAAGAGATGTCTTCCCCACGCCTGGAGGCCCAACAAAGCACAGAATCACGCCTTCACGCACCCGACGAATGACATCAACGGATTCGTCTGCTGCTAATTCATCCTTGCGTTCTTCCTTTAATTTGCGCACCGCAAGGTATTCAAGAATCCGTTCTTTAACATCTTGCAACCCATGATGATCTTGATCCAGGACCTGCCGCGCCCTGGAGATGTCCAAATCATCTTTGGTCGCGATCGACCAAGGTAATGAAACTAACCAATCCAGATAGGTACGGATGACCCCATATTCTGCAGCTGCCGTAGGGAGGCGTGAAAGACGCTCCAATTCCCGGCGAGCCATCTTTTCAGGTTCCTCGGGCATCTCTGCGGCCTCGATCTTTTTGCGGAATTCCTCAGTTTCTGCCGTTTGTTCATCGTCCTCACCCAGCTCACGCTGAATTGCTTTTAACTGTTCTCGCAAAAAATATTCGCGCTGGACCTTGTCGATCTCTGAACGAGCTTCATTTTGAATTTTTTGACCGATCTCTAACATCTCGACTTCACGGGTGAGAACAGTCACCAGCTTTTTTAATTTCTCCAGGACAGGGTCCAGTTCCAAAAGGTCCTGGGCATCGTTCAAATCCATCCGCTGGAAATTAGCGATCGTATATATCGTCTGTAACGGGTCCTCGAGCCCTACTACTGAAGCAACAAGTTCACGTGGTATGGACGGAATCATCTCCGCAATATGTTCAAACTGATCACGGGCATTACGAGCAAGCGCCTCAACTTCCAGATCATCTTCCATCACCTCAGGGAATAATTCGATCTTCGCCTTGAGGTAGGGATCACGGTGAATAAATTCTCCCAGGTGAAACCGCGCCAATCCCTGTACAAGCAGCCTGATTGTGCCGTCAGGAGCCCGAAATAAGCGATGAACAATAGCAACCGTCCCAACCGAGTACAAATCTTCAGGAGCGGGCGCATCAAGATCCGGGTCTTTCGAGGCTACCAAACCAATCAACCGTTCCTCTCCAGCCATCACATCATCAACTAGCTTGATAGATCGGGGTTGACCAATGGTCAAAGGTACCGCTGTTTGGGGATATACAACAACACCCCGAAGAGGAAGAATTGGTAGTTCAGGTGGGATCTGCTCAGATAAATCCTCTTCTTCGGATAGCTCACCTTGCTGCTGATCATCTTTGTCCAAAACGCGGGGTGTGATCGGCCTGAATAATAATTCCTCCTGGAGCTCATCCAGGTCTTCAAACCAACTCAATAGGTCCATAATACTTTGATTCCAACGCGATGCAGGCATTGTGTGATCCGTTTACTCCGTTACGATAATTTTCTTCGGTCTGTCTTTCGGGAACACTAGTCGGAGAAAACCATCGATATATTCTGCGGTTACTTGATCTGAGAGTACAGGTCCGGGTAAATCTACTTCTGTCAAAAATTCTCCGAAGGAAATCTCCAACTGATAATAAGCGCGGCGTTCGAGAACATCGGCTCGGTTGCCTCGAATAGTCAATTGATTCCCCTTTAACGAGATCGAAAAATCTTCTTCCCGCATTCCCGCAATCTCAACTCTTATGACAATTGATTCTTCTGTTTCAAAAACATCGGTAGCAGGTCGCCAGACATGGGAACGCAATCCATTCCTCCAGCGATTTGCATTCGATCTTAGGGATTCGGTCTCATCAGTTGAATACCAACGAGGGCGCAAGGGTTCTGATTTAAGTTCCAGCTCATCCATCTTTATCACTCCCAAAAGTTCATCAACTACAGAGCATTCCGAGCAGCTTCCAAAACAAGCGAATAGTCCGGCTCATCTCCCAAGGACGGTGTGTATTCGACATACACTACCTTCCCACTCCGGTCTAGGACAAATGCTGCTCGTCTAAATATGCGCAGCTCCTTAATTAATACACCATACTTTTTACCAAACTCTAAATTCTTGTGATCGGATAATGTCGTCACTTGTTCTACACCAGCTGCGGCACACCACTGGTTGAGAGTCCAGGGCAGATCCATGCTCACCATCAGGATTGCGATATCGCCTCCCAGGGAACCAGCCTCGGAATTAAATCTCTTTGTTTCCCGATCACAAACTGCTGTGTTTAAGGATGGCAATGAGCCGATAATACGGACTTTCCCCTGGGTATCTTCCAGGGCATTCATCCAAGTCCAATCCGTTGTTAGAACAGAAAACTCCGGCGCCTGATCTCCAGCCCGAAGATCCTCTCCGACGACAGTAACATCCTTACCACGAAATTCAATCAATCCCTTTCTTTCAACCACCAATTTTAACCTCCCATGGATAAATAACTAAATCCACAATGATTTCCGATTATTAATCACCAAACAAAATCCTCGACTTATTTGGTGGAGGAGACTCGAAACTCTGAATTTCGAGTAAGAAATGTTCCCTTCTTTCCACCCCCAACCAGGCACCCCCGGCGGGATTCGAACCCACAACCTTAGGTTTAGAAGACCTCTGCTCTTTCCATTGAGCTACGGGGGCATTAATATATTCTCTTAACACTCCGCGCATGGGCGCAATCCCTTGTACACCCGAGAACCAGAAAGGGTCTGGAGGATTACGGATGGAGTGCGGCCCAACTGGTCGGAGAGTTCGACAGGCGTTAACGGAGTGTTGCCATTTGATAAAAACAGACGGAATGTTGATTCAACCAATGCAGTCCTGTCTTCAATAAATCTTGGTTGCTTTGCACAATGCGTAATCAGGATGTGCTGTAGACCATCCACTTGTTGAACTTCTGCAGTCTCTGGATCTACCCAATCGATCAGATCATCATCACTAACACCTGAAAATGCCTCCTGGTGCTCTGGGCATAAAAAACTAAACAGATCGACTCGCCAATTTCGATCACTCTGACCCCACCAATCAAAATCGATATGAAATCGTGTCTGCAAAGTTGGTTTTACCAGGCTGAAACGCTTCAGTTCCGTCACATCACTCCTCGCCAACAACTTATATCGCTGGGTCAATCAGTCTATCTTGAGAATAGTTTCAACTAAATATTTACGCCTGTTCCGAATCGTCAAAACGAAAATGCAGGTCTCCAACATGCACAAACCAGGGACGTGATGCCAGGAGTGCTAAAATCGGACCTGGAGGGCAGCGCCGAACGACATTTACCGCAGCATATAATTCACTGGCGTGAACATGACCCTGGGGGTTGAGTTTGGTCAACTCTCTCACTATGTCTACTACGACACGCTCGAAAGGAGGTCTCTCCTTCTGCATTCGAACCCAAACAGTGTCCAGTGCATCAATATCAGGAACAGCTACTGCCATACGTTCGTCATAGGCGGCGGTTACAACCTGTTTAAGCATGGCGAAGACTGTACCACCATCAGACCCAACCAATACCGTTCGGATCCACTCCCTGCTAGAACGCTGCGAGTCAACGGATATTACTACCTGACCAGGTTCTTTTCCTCGTTTTACACGCACCATACTGCCAGGCATTAACCCCTGACTTTCATACCAATCATGTAAACCAATTACATACTTCTTTTCACGCACAACCCAACCCGGGAAACTCTCTCCGCTTTTCTGGTCAACGAGCATAAAACGAATCCGTGGGGCTTCGTATGATGTTGGGAAAAGATGATCAATCCGTGATGAAAGCGGCAATGAACCGACTCTCCAATGCGGAAAATTCAAGCAGACGAGCACTTCATCGTCGTGAGCCTGCTCAACATCCAGCGGAGAAAGCTCATCATCAAGATCACGTTCTAATGCTAACATCTCACCGCTCAGGAGATCTCGGTCGTGATCAACTTCGTGATACTGCAAATAAACCGGGGTTTCGCGAACTTCCAGCGGTTCGAGGCGCTGCAAGAACCAAAGGACCTCTCCAGCAGGTCCTACCTCGTCGAAACGGGGATCTTCTTCTAAACCTAAATCCAGAGAGAATTCCAATAATTTTGGGTTCTCGGTGGAAGGAAGTTCAACTTGCTCACTCAATGTGTTGGTTGGCAAGGGTCCTCCACCCGCAATATCTAATACCGCTTCAGCAAGGTTAAGATTTCCTTGGTTTATATCCACCAATAGAGCCCGTGGAAACCATCTTCCTGCAATACGTACAAAGTCCTTGTTAGCTTCTAATCCTGATTCAAGACTTTCAACCAAAGCATTATTAAATCCTTTAATCACGAATTGCGGTATGAGCAGCTCACTTTCATGACTAATATCAGGAGGATTATTGAGGATGTGATCGCCGATCTCACTTGCGAATTCTCGCTCTTCACCGTTCTCAAGCTGAACTGAGATCACATTGAAGGTTGAGATATCAGGATTACTTCCTGGACGTACCCCAACTACCTCTCCTTGCCGCCAACCCATGGCTGGAAAGATTAATTTTTGATTTACTGTGAAGCTGTCTTTCGGTAAATAGATGTCCCCAGCGGAGGCACGTTGTTGCTCAAAAGCTTCCACCTCCCGGCGAATTCGTTCTTCTACTAGCGCTTCGACCAGCTCATTTGGTGTAAGTGGTATTTCTACTTCTAATAGATAATTGTAAATAAATTCAATGTCGTCATCCTGGAGTTCAAAGGTTTCCCAATAATCCTCCCGGAGAGACAAGGTTGCCATTACCATAAATGCCTCGGATGGATATCCAGCTTAAACTTCATTCCGTTCTGCGAAGAGTTTTGCTGAAATGCTAGCTTAATATTATACTCTATGAATAATAATGCCGCAGCGTTACCAAATATTTCCGCTGCATAAAATTTGAAGTCAGGAGCAACTACAATGTCAGATGAAAGTTGGGAAGTCGTCACTGAGGTATCTGGAGAGCTTCAAGCAAGTTTACTGCGCAATTTACTCGAAGCTCAAGGCATCAAGGTTTTTCTCAACCAGGAAGGTGCTGGTCGCGCCTATGGTTTGACCCTTGGTCCTTTAGGAGAGGTCCAGGTCATGGTCCCAGGGCACCAAAGCCAGGAAGCCCACCAGATTGTTGAGGATTACTACGCCGGTAAGTTCGAGACCGATGAGGGGAACGAACCAGAAGTGGACGACGAACCTTCGGACTAGATCTATGGATATGTTCTCTCGAGCCAATCCATAGGGTCAACTTGCACTTCCCCAGCCCATACCTCCAGGTGCAGGTGAGGTCCATTGACCCGACCCGTATCACCAACGATTCCGATCACCTGACCGGTCTCGACCTGATCTCCTACATCTACCAGGATCTCCTCCTGATGCATGTAGCCGGTATAGACACCCCATCCGTGGTCAATCATAACCGCATTTCCCCTGACCACTAATTCCCCTGCAAATACAACAACTCCATCCGCAGGAGCATAAATCTCGTTGACTTCATTGTTATAGTTGTAACAAAAATCTAGACCAGTATGAAAATAGTTATATGGACTGCCGTTATAAGACCGGCGGTGGCCGAACGTGTCCGTGAAGCCGCACGGGGAAGGAGCTACTGGACTTTGAAATACGCCATCCCATAAACGCTTTGGGGTGGCCGGTTCAGGCAATGCATACCAGATTTCGTCTTCTGGTTTGGTGTTGGCTGGATCGATCGTCTCCGGAGGAACCACCAAAGACTCAAAAATATAATCCCCGGGGGAAACTAAAAACATCTGCGAAAATCCGAAAGGAACCCCTGTTTCCAGCTCTCCTTCTACAATTAATGGATAAAGACCGGGTTCGGTTAAGGCATGTACACCTTGTAGCGCGACATATTCCCCATCTCCATTGTGGAAGAAATTTAACTTATTTCCAATTAATGTTCCATCTGCAGATAATTCTTCATTCGCTTGTAAACGGAGTAAGGTTGTTTTTCCCTGAGTCAATGGCTCGGGGGTAATCTCCATTGCGACTATTTCCCCCGGCAGGCTGCCAGGCCCATCTATCGAATCTTGATCCGACACCAGTAAGACATCACCTGGCACAATACTCCAGGTTCCGGACAAGCCATTCGAATTCACGATCGTCCATGGGTTAATACCCTTGGCTACTGCTAATTCAATTAGAGATTGACCCTCGGCCAATGCCAGGCGGTCTTTTGGTACACCATCCAGGCTGTCTTCTGGAATCACCAGATCATAACCTTTGAACAATTCTGTTGGACTGGTAATATGGTTTAATCGGATGATCGAATTTTTTGGAACCTGGTAGCGCCTGCTCAGACTCCGAATATTTTCCCCGAATTGAACTTTCGTTGTCACCAATACACCACTTGCACTTTCAATCCCGGGGATGACTAATTCATCCCCTGCTGAAAGCTGAGCAGGGTCGCTGATATTATTCTCACTGGCCAAATCTTCCACAGGAACGCCAAATCGTTGTGCAATATCCCAGAGGGTATCCCCTTCCTGCACTAGGTAAATCGGACCACTAGGTTGTTCTTCCTGAGCCTGCGAATTTCCCTGGAGAGGCACAACGGAAACGATCAGCACCAGAATCAGGAGGCGAATAATGAACCAACTGGATTTCATGCTTGTTCTTCACCCAAATATTTCGAAACCATTGGTTAATTAAAACACAAATCCCTCAAAAGATTGAGGGGTGCTCATTGAGTTTTCATTTTCTCCCTACATTTCGTGTTCTGAAAGGACTTTTTCAACTCGTTCCACGAGTTCATGAGGTCTGAATGGTTTCGAAATATAGTCATCTACTTTCGCAATTTCCAAACCCAGCACCTTGTCGACAGTCTGAGCTTTGGCAGTGATCACAATAATCGGGATGTTCATGATAGCTTCATCGTTCTTGATTTGTCGAAATATCTCCCATCCATCCATATCTGGCATCATCAGATCCAATAAAATAAGGTCAGGTAAATCTTCCTTTATTGCTTGCAAGCCCACAAGGCCTTCCCGGACACCTTCAACTGCATAACCCTCCCTGCCCAGGATGATCCGAACTAACTCAACCATATCATTTTCGTCTTCGAAATAAATGACTCTTTTGAGCGGCTTTTCCATTTCCACCTATTCGTCACACAGCCAGAAAAATGTTCATGTCTAGTTTACCATAAGTGTCTTCAATAGATGTCCTGACATGGGACCCTTGCCATGCCTCTCACGCTGGGCTATAATCCTGCCGCGAACCATTTGAGATTCTCTACAAGGAATGAGCGATGATTGATGTAAATGAACTTCGGAAGGGTGTCACTTTTGAGTTAGATAATGAGTTATTCAAAGTCTTAGATTATGAACACCACAAACCCGGTCGTGGAAAAGCCACAATCCGGATCAAAGCCCGCAATCTTCGCACTGGAACGATCCTTGAAAAATCTTTTATCTCCAGCGACCGAGTTAAGGAAGCCGAACTAGAATATCATAATGTGCAATATCTATACAATGATGGCTCACATTATCACTTCATGGATCAGGATACTTACGAACAGCCTGCTATTCCAGCAGAGGCGATCGGTGATGCAGCCAATTACTTGAATGAAAATTTAGTACTCAAGCTCACCTTCTACCAGAATAAACCGCTCGACATTGAATTACCCATCACCGTTGATTTAAATGTTGTTGAAGCAGAAATCGCAGTTCGGGGGGATACAGCCACCGGGGTCAACAAGAAAGTTACCACTGAAACCGGCTTGAAAGTGCAAGTTCCGAACTTCATCGTAGCTGGTGATACAATTCGCGTTGATACCCGAACTGGCACCTACATCACCCGCGCCTGAAGGAACTTTATGGAGACACCCGCCGGTAAAGAATGTAGTTATTTTTATGGAGATTATTATCGCGGCCGTGATCACGAGGAATGCCGCCTATTAGCAGCTGCTTCTCCACCCCAAAATTGGACCAGTGACCTGTGCTTTTCCTGCCCGGTTCCTGACATTCAGCTCGCTAATACCTGTCCCAACATGGTTCTTGAGGGTCGCGTGGAACGCCCATTCCCCTTTCTTAAGCGGAAAGTGAGCATCAAAGCCTACTGTAGTAAGACCTTGAGAGACGTGGCTGAACCAAAGATCGGCTGCGGCGAATGCCACCCTCTACCCCCCGCCTTCACAAATAGTTAAATGACCCTGACATTGCTGCTTGATCTCGATGATACTTGCCTGGGAAACAGCATGGATACATTCATCCCTGCATATTTAGAAGCATTGGGAGAACACCTGGCTGCATATGTCCCTCCGGATAAAATGGTGCCGACTCTCCTGGCTTCAACTCAACTCATGCTCCAAAATAAGAGCCCTGATCGCAGATTGAAGCAAGTTTTTGACCAGGCTTTCTTCCCAACACTGGGGATAGATGCGGATGATTTTCAAAACCAAATCGACTCGTTTTATGTAGAGAAATTCCCGAGTTTAGAAGGATTGACCCAATTCCGCCCAGAAGCGGTTCGGATGGTCGAGGAGGCATTTGCTCGTGGATACAATGTTGTCATTGCCACCAATCCATTATTTCCGTTAACGGCTATCCTGCAAAGACTCGATTGGGCAGGATTACCTCCTCAAAGATATCCCTTCAGTCTCATCCCTTCTTACGAATCATTTTTTTTCGCTAAACCTAATACAGCTTTTTTCGCTGAAACCCTTTCAAGGTTAGGATGGCCTGAAGGTCCAGTTGTGATGGTTGGCGATGACTTAAACCTTGATATTAATCCTGCTCGCCAGTTGGGGTTAGGAACATTCTGGATCAATAATAATGAGCAACCTTCGAAAGATAATCCACATGCCTCTGATGGACATGGGACATTGGCGGAACTACATCCCTGGTTAGATGCCACCCCGAGGGAGCACCTTCTTCCAGATTACACACATCCAGAAGGGATGTTGGCCATTTTACGATCAACTCCAGCTGTACTGGAAGCCATCTCAGGGGATTTAGACAAACCAACATGGACAAAACACCCGGAACCGGATGAATGGAGCTTTACAGAAATATTGTGTCACTTCCGTGATGTAGATGCCGAGGTCAATTTACCTCGCATCGTAGGTGTTCTCCAGGAAACCAATCCTTTTATACCAGGCATCGATACGGACCAGTGGGCGGAAGAAAGATTATATTTCTGCCAGAATGGTCGGGAAGCATTAGATGACTTCATATCCTCCCGAATTCAGTTGCTGGATATCCTGGATAATCTCAAGCCGGATGACTGGACGCGCCCGGCTCGTCATGCAATTTTCGGTCCAACGGTACTAAAGGAACTGATCAGTATTATTGTGGGACATGATCGTTTACATATTCGACAAGTACATACTTCTTTGGGGGAAATCATGCAGCTTTCTGTGAACAACTGATGTACTGAGGAAAGGCAATGAGGTATTTTAAACCATTCAAGCGCCTCCATTAAGAAAATATGGTGTTGTAAACCCTAAATTGGGCATAATCGGTATAATTGCTGCAAAGTAGTTTTTTGAATTGCAGATTTAATATCCCGAATATTCCTGGATGAATCGCATGCGGGTAAGGAGATAAGCATGAATAAACGCGTAGTTGTCACCGGTCTAGGATGTATCAGCCCGCTCGGTAATGATGTCCCAACATCATGGCGGAATCTCGTCGATAAACAGTCCGGAGCAGATTTAATAACCCATTTCGATACCAGCGATTATGTATGCAAAATCGCAGCTGAAGTCAAAGGATTTGACGGCAGCGAGTTATTCGGAGTGCGTGAGGCGAGGCGGATGGATCCGGGCACCCAGTACGCACTGGCTGCCGCCCAACAGGCGGTGCAAGATGCGGCTTTAGAAATTAATGATGGCAACCGCGACCGAATTGGGGCAGTGATCGGGACTGCGATTGGCGGCATCCAGACTCTATCCGATCAATACTACAACTATACTAAACGGGGACCATCGCGAGTAAGCCCCTTCTTAGTGCCGATGATGCTCCCCGATACCCCAGGTAGCACGGTTGCTATAAATATGGGAATAAGGGGTATTAACTTTGCAGTGGTCACCGCATGCGCTACCGGTACGAATGCGATCGGAGAGGCGAGCGAAGTAATTCGTCGGGGGCAAACAGATGTGATGCTCGCAGGCGGCTGTGAGGCAGCTATCGTGCCGCTGGCGATGGCTAGTCTTTCTAAGATGGGCGCAATATCAAAATATAGTGGAGACCCATCCCGCGCCAGTCGTCCTTTTAATCTAGATCGGACCGGATTTGTCATGGGGGAGGGTGCAGCAGTGCTGGTACTCGAATCCCTGGAAAATGCCCAATCGAGAGGAGCACGAATACTGGCCGAGTTGATCGGTTATGGCAGCACGAACGATGCTTTCCATATATCTGCACCTGCTATAAATGGCGCCGGTGCAGCCCTTTGCATGCGTATGGCTCTCGATAGAGCAAATCTTGAACCAATTAATATTGACTACATCAACGCCCATGGTACTGGAACTCCTCTCAATGATAAAAGCGAGACAGCGGCAATTAAATCGGTATTCGGTGACCACGCCTACGAGGTCCCAATTTCTTCCACCAAATCCATGACCGGACATTTGTTAGGTGCGGCAGGTGCAGTGGAGGCAGTGTTTGCCGTTAAAGTTATTCAAGAAAGCATTCTGCCCCCGACGATCAACTATGAGGTTCCTGATCCCGAATGTGACCTGGATTACATCCCCAACGAACCCCGTTCCAAGGCAGTCAAGAATGTGATGTCGAACTCGTTCGGCTTTGGGGGTCACAATGCCACCATTATCTTGAGCAAATTCGAAGAGACAAAATCATGAGTCCCCGTTTTGCTCATATCACGGGATGGGGAATGGCCCTTCCTGAAAAGATTCTGACAAATGCCGAAATTTCGAAAATGGTCGACACAAATGACGAGTGGATCGTCTCGCGGACGGGGATTCGCGAACGAAGGATAGCAGGTTCAGATCAGACTACT
Source organism: Anaerolineales bacterium (assembly GCA_040326075.1). Classification (GTDB taxonomy): domain Bacteria; phylum Chloroflexota; class Anaerolineae; order Anaerolineales; family UBA4823; genus PFL25. The sequence continues at coordinate 3,150 of JBEQLH010000014.1, read as the reverse complement.
GCATCATTAGCCACTGATGCTGCATTACGCGCTCTTGAGGTTGCCAATTTGCATCCTGGAGACCTTGACATGATCATCCTGTCCACCTCTTCTCCAGAATACATATTCCCGGCTACGGCATGTATCGTCCAGGATAAAATTGGGGCAGTAAAGGCTGCAGCATTTGACATAAATGCAGCCTGTACAGGATTCGTGTACGCAATAAACCTGGGTTCCCAGGCAATCAAATCTAATGGCGCGGAGAACGTCTTGATCATTGGTTCAGAAACCTTATCCAGAGTGGTCAATTGGAAAGACCGCAATACATGTATCTTGTTTGGAGATGGTGCAGGCGCCTTTGTATTGCAAGCCAGTGAAGAGCCGGGCGGTGTCTTAACCGCCGTTTTGCGTTCGGATGGCTCAGGGGAAAACCTGCTTTCCGTGCCTGGTGGTGGCAGCCGACACCCCGCCAGCATGCAAACTATTTATGATGGCTTACATTACATTCAAATGAATGGTCGCGAAGTGTTTCGCTTTGCAACGCGGGTCATGGCAGAGGCAACCAAACAAACCATTGAAGCTGCTAATTTAACCATGGATGACATCCAATTGCTGATCCCCCATCAAGCAAACCAACGTATTATTGAAGCGGCGGCTCGGGGATTAGATTACCCTATGGAGAAGGTAATGGTCAACCTGGACCGCTATGGAAATACTTCTACAGCGTCAATCCCTATCGCTACTGTCGAAGCGCTAGAGCAAGGGCGCCTGAAACCTGGTGATAATACGGTGATGGTAGCCTTCGGATCTGGATTGACCTGGGGAGCGGTGCTGATCAATTGGACTGGACCACTCCCATACCGGCGGAAAGTAAGTCCCCGCCTGGTGCGAGGTTTTGCCAGATTACGTTCAATCCTGGCTCGTCTTAGACGCCGGATTGAGGGCTTTATTTGGGGAAATGGATGACACAAAAAAATCCTTGATGAAAAAAGTGAGGGCGCAGTGGAAAGTGCCCTCACTTTTCATAGTTATTCCTTGATATCAATTCACAAAAATATAAAATTATCCCTATCTAGTGAAATTTTCGTTCATAGAAATCAAATGTTAGAACGACGTTAGAAATCCGATTAATTGGTAATTCCCATGTACATTTGAACGTCAGAGGTTGGTATAATGATTACGAAATCTGCGGTCTTTCAAATTTTTTGGAGGTATCTGTGAATCCGACCCGCAACCGTTCATCAATAATTTACCTGCTGCTATTTGTAGCTATCATCGTTATGGTCGTCTACCAATTTAACCAGCAGTCTACTACACAAGAACCATTAACGATAAACGAGCTAGCTGCTGATATTCAAAATGGCAAAGTAAATCGCGTCGTCGAGGATGAGAATCAACTGCTTGCGACCTATTCTGATGGTATTGAAAAGGAATCGCATAAAGAGTCAGACGCTACCCTTGTGCAGCAGTTAAAGGAGCTCGGTGTTTCTACTGAAGCGCTCTCTTCTGAGAATATCATAATTGAAGTCAAACCACCCAGCGCATGGTTAGGGATCGCCACAGCTTTGGGTTACTTCATTCCCTTCATCCTGCTGGCCGGCGTGTTCTGGTTTGTCTTCCGGCAAGCCCAGGGCAGTAATAACGCCGCGATGTCTTTTGGGAAATCTCGCGCCCGGATGTTCTCTGGTGAGAACCCGGCAGTTACATTTGATGATGTGGCTGGCATCGAAGAAGCCAAGGAAGAACTTGTTGAAATAGTGGAATTCCTGCGAGAGCCGGAGAAATTCATTTCACTCGGCGCACGCATCCCCAAAGGTGTACTACTCGTTGGACCACCCGGTACCGGCAAAACCTTGCTGGCCAAAGCCGTATCCGGTGAGGCAGCTGTGCCATTCTTCTCGATCTCCGGTTCCGAATTTGTCGAGATGTTTGTCGGTGTTGGTGCCAGCCGTGTTCGAGATCTTTTCGAACAAGCAAAACGCCATTCACCATGCATCGTGTTCGTGGATGAGATTGATGCCGTCGGTCGCCAGCGTGGAGCCGGTCTCGGGGGCAGCCATGACGAGCGTGAGCAAACATTAAACCAGATGCTGGTCGAGATGGATGGTTTCGATACCGACACCAATGTGATCATCGTCGCCGCCACCAACCGGCCAGATATTCTAGATCCTGCTCTCTTGCGGCCCGGTCGTTTTGACCGGCGGGTTATGCTCGACCGACCCGATATGCGCGGTCGGGAAGCAATCCTCAGGGTGCACGTTAAAGGTAAACCCCTATCACCAGAAGTCGATCTCGCTGTTCTAGCCCGGTCAACACCTGGATTTGTCGGAGCGGATATTGAGAACCTGGTAAATGAAGGCGCAATCCTTGCTGCAAGACGCAATAAGAAAGTTATCGGTCAAGACGATCTCGAGGAATCTATCGAACGAGTGATCGCAGGTCCTGAACGCAAGAGCCGGTTAATCAGCGAAGATGAAAAGCAAATCGTCGCATACCACGAAGCCGGGCATGCTGTCGTTGCCAATTCGATCCCCGAGGCCGATCATGTTCACAAAGTTTCAATCACTTCCCGCGGCATGGCCGGTGGCTACACCATCATGCTGCCTGAGGAAGATCGCACCCTGATGTCTCGTAAGAAGCTTTATGCTGATATGGTTGGTCTTTTGGGTGGACGGGCTGCTGAATCGGTTGTCTTCGACGATATCACTTCGGGCGCATCTAACGATCTCGAACGCGTCACTAAAATGGCACGAGCTATGGTCACTCGCCTGGGAATGAGTCCAGAACTTGGACCGATGGTTTATGGTCAAAAGGAAGAGCTCATTTTCTTGGGACGCGAGATCTCCGAACAGCGCGATTACTCGGAAGATGTAGCTCAGCAGATCGATAAAGAGGTACGCAAGATTGTCGACGAAGCCTACGAGCGTGCCTTGTCGATAATCATCGAATATCGTGACAAATTGGATTCTGTCGCCCTAAGATTATTAGAGGTTGAAACCATCTCTCGCGTTGAGTTTGAGGAGATATTCCCTCCTCCGGTGAAAAAAAATAGCGGAACACCAACTCCCCAAGCAACCATGCCCCAGATGGCATGATCTAAATCAGCTATAAGGCGTGGAACAATATCCCTGGATAAGTTCCACGCCTTTGTTTTTTAATCTCAAATATCTG
>JBEQLH010000106.1:0-9184 GCA_040326075.1 Anaerolineales bacterium | reverse complement strand
CCATTTGGATGGCACCATAATCATCCGCGACACCCACATATCCTGAATAGGATCCTGTGTCATCTACAGATTCATCAAGATCACCCTCTATCGTATTTGCGAAAGAAACAGAGGTTTCCAGCTCCCGACCATTGATTTGTCCCTCGAGAACTTCCCCGGTGGAGTATCGTAAGACCTCGATATCAAGAGTGTCATCCATATTATGACTGCGCAGAACATCACAATAATCGGACATCGTCCCATCTGATGCCAGAATTAGATCTTCCATCATTGTGATGATATCCCCACCTTCCACCCCAGCTTCATCTGCAGGAGAGCCAGATTCTACCGAGGATACCCATATTCCTGAGAATTCATCGGTGGTAAATGCTTCCCCATTGATACCGATCGCTTCAATATCCTGTCCCTGCTCCAGATCTTCCAGCATATTCACCACTTGATCACGCCCGATGGCGAAATACTGGTCATTTGTTTTTAATCCTGTGTAATTGATCCCAAGAATCTTACCTTCTTCATCCATTAATGGACCACCCGAATTGCCGGGATTTATGGTGGCGTCATGTTCGATGACATAATCGATAGATGCCCAATTTGTCTCTCCATCGGCCTCCTCCTTGGAGACAATCCCTCTTGTCAATGTGAACTGTGGCTCTCCAAGTGGATACCCAGCAGCATATACTTCCAATCCAACATTAATCGGCCCTTCGTGCCACTCTAGATAAGGAAAATCTTCTCCCTCAATGTCAATTAATGCCAAATCCGAGCACTCTGATACGGCAATCACCTTAGCATTGTAGGTTTTATCTGTTTCTCCTCCAATCCAGATTTTCAACAAAGCTGCTCCAGTAACAACATGATTGTTTGTAAGAGCTAATCCGGATGGATCAATAATAAATCCTGAACCTGAGCCAGGAGAGTTATATGAAACAGAGAAATCAGGATTGACAAATGTTCCTTCAGATACAATCTGTATCACAGCATTCTTTGCTCCATCCAAGCTTGTAATCGCACCCGATTCAGATTTGTCGGGAACTTGTTCAACCTCTTCGGTTTCTTGGGGTTCCACCTCCTCTGTTTTTTGGGGCTCAGGCGCTTCTGTTTCCAGCGGTGCTTCAGTTGGCTCTGGAGTTGATGAGCTGCAAGCCACCAATAGAATCAAGACAATGGCCATAAACCCCATCAATAGTCTAACCTGTTTTGCGTTCATGTAATTCTCCTTAGATGTTCAATGAAAGCTCGAAAATGAATTGGATCCAGGAACAGAAATATACCCAACAAACCCATGATTTCTATACAACAAATTAAGGTAAAGTATAGCATTTAAACATTCTATGAACGCATTAATAACAATTTTATTAGGATAACAATTATTATGAATCCACTTCAATTATTCAGGATTCAATGCCATTTGAGTAATGAAGTTCTGAGGAAATCCCCTAAGGTATGATTTTATTTCTTCGGTACATCAATAACGCTGCCAACCCAGTTGTCAGAGCCAAGATGATCAAGAAAATCTCAGAGTAGCGTACAATCTTCCAGTAATTAATAATCGGTCTGGTCTCATCTTCTGGTGGAATGTCAATTACACCCCTTTCTTCCAGCAAATTTGGTTCCGCAAAAGATTCCACAACTTCTCCTACTCCATCTTCCGATTCTTCTGCTGGAGATTCAACACCAGTAGCCAATAATCTCTCCATTTCAGCCGCTGGTTCTGAAGGTTGGTCCAGCGTTGGCTCTGGGAGCGGAGCCGCAGCTTCCCCCTCAACCGGGGCCATTTCCATTGCCTGGTCTGCCTGTGCTTCTGGAAGCTGACTCTCGATTTGTGGAGCCACGGTTACTGGCGGCTCAGCGGCCTCCATGATGGTTTCAGCAACTTGGATTGTCTTGGAGGATGTCATCAATGCTGCGCGAGGTACCAACATATCACCCAGGAAAAGCAGGATAAACAGCACTGAAGCCAAAGCAGAAGCAAATCTCAAAATTGGGAATGCACGCGATCCAGTTTCTTTTTGCCCAACCATCTCTGCTGTAACAAAATAATTGCGTGGAGCACGCATGGATGGCAAGCTGCGCATCACCTGCCTTGTGCGTTGCAGCTGTTTAAGAGTAGTGCTTAAATCTTCGTCTACCAATAGACGCGCTTCAAGACGTTCCCGATCTTTTCTGGAAATTTCTCCGTCCAGATAAGCCGATAATCTCTCCAAGTCTCGATCAGATAAGTTCATCTCTTCTCATACATCAAAATTAATTTTCCTTACGATCCCTGACGCATTGACATTGGTAAAAGTTCCCAAAAACCCTGCAAACAATCCCGCATACGGCCACGAGCACGAGCTAAGCGGCTTTTCACAGTACCCAATGGCTTCCCGACCACGTCAGCCGCTTCAAGATAATCCATCCCCTGGATATCGACCAGGACCATAACAACCTTGAAATCAACTGGCAGTTTCTCCAAGCAGTTCTGGATTGCCTTGCCCAACTCAGCGCGAATGACATTTTCCTCCGGTAATTCTCCAGGATCCGCAATCCAATGGGGGGACTCGATCTCATTCCCCGAATCGTCCAATGGTTCCAGTGAAGTTGTGGGTTTGCGTTTCCTGCGGCGCAGCTCATCGTAACAGGCATTGGTTACGATCCGCAGCAACCAGGCGCGAAATGACCCTCCCCGGAATGACCGCAGGTTCTTGTATGCGGAGATGAAGGCCTCTTGGGTCGCATCATCAGCCCCCTGAGGATCGCTTAATACCCTGTATGCCTGACTGTAAACGCGATCCTGATAAGCCAGGACAAGGCGATTGAAAGCATCCAAATCCCCCTGGCGCGCATCGTTGATTAATGCAATTTCATCCATCTGAACGTTTCATTCTGGTCATCACCAGCAAATATAATCCTCGCCAGGTTAAGATTGCCAGTGCGCTCACCCCACCTAAGATGACGACAAAAGCAGGCAGGATTGGCGAATTGAGCATGACACCACGCATCCAGGCTGCCATGGGTCCTGCCAGCACCATCGCCCAGAATGGGCGCCACAATTGGCGACCATCAAGAGCAATATCACGGTCGTAAACCTTCAGATGTGGGGCAATTAGAAACCAGGCAGCCAGAAGGGGGATAAAAGTGGTCAACATCCGCGAACCGGCAGTCCCTGCTGTTCCGTGACTGGTAAAACCTATCACTGTCACAATTGTAAGGGTGAGAATGTCTCCGATAATGAGATAATACCGTCGTAGATTGGAACGATTCAGCATATTGGGATAAATCCTAACCTAAACCATAGAATGGAACAAGTCCAATCTCCATGATTTACTGCTATTGCTCTAAATCCTAAAGGCAGTTACAATCCTTCGGTAGTTTCTCGTGCACTTTAGAACCAAAATGGAGCAAACTATACAACATCTTATCTGGCAGTAATATTACTGCTCATTGTATCGACACAATTATTGTATTTCTGGGCTCACAGCTGCTTGGTAGCCTTCGAAAAATAACCAATCTCTTTAATATGGCTGATTTTACGACATTACTGGTTGCTTTTATTACTCTCATTATAGGTTAAAAATGAACAAATCCCATCCTTCTTTCAATAAAATAGGTTTCATATTTTTCATTCTTTGTCTGGGGGTTATGATCATTGGCTGTAATGTTATAAGTAATATTTACCCCGGAGATCAACCCGCATCTGATCCTACTTCAAGTGAACCAATTATCCAAGAAACCAAGGAGCTGGCATCCCTCCCCACCGAAACACAGATATTAGAAATTTCACCAACCTCGGTTCCCTCTCAGACTCCCATGGTGACAGAAACCGATCTGGTGACTGCACCACAAGAAACTCCGGATCCAACACCGGAAGAAATCCCTGCCGATATCGCCGAGCAAATGGATCAAATTGAGAGACAGGTAATCGGATTACGGGACCTCCAACCTACCGGATTTGTCTCTCGTGCTCTACTCACCCGCGACCAATTGAGTCAAAAAATTGAAAATGAATTCTTCGAAGATTATTCCCCTGAAGAAGCCCAGGATGATACGACCGTCCTAACCGCTTTTGGATTACTTGATTCGGGCTTTGACATGTTCAATTTTTATCAGGATTTATTAAGTGAACAAATTGCGGGACGATACGACCACGAGGAAAAAGAAATGGAGGTCGTTCAGGGATTTGGATTCGGGGGTACAGAACGGCTAACTTATGCTCATGAGTACACTCATGCACTTCAAGATCAGACCTATGATATAGAAAATGGCTTAGAGTGGACCACTGAAGCCTGCGAAGAGGATTCCGAACGCTGCGCAGCCGTACAAGCCCTTCTTGAAGGGGATGCATCCATGTTAGAGCTGGATTGGTTCTCCAATTTTGCCACTCCTCAAGACGTGGTTGATATCCAGGAGTTTTACCAGAATTATGAGAGTCCAATCTACAATAGTGCACCTGATTTTCTGCGAGAAGATTTCATCTTCCCATATATATATGGCCAAACTTTTGTAGAGCACCTTCATCGTCAGGGAGGTTGGGATGCGGTCAACGCTGCCTATATTGATCTTCCAGTCTCAACTGAACAGATTCTGCATCCGGAGCGCTATCCTGATGATAAACCGGATAATGTATCCCTACCTGATTTGATTCCAATTCTGGGTGATGATTGGCGGGAGCTAGACCGTGGAGTTATGGGTGAATGGTACACTTTTCTGATTCTTGCTCATGGACTATATCCTGAAACGCGCTTGGGCGAATTGGAAGCCCAAACTGCCAGCGATGGCTGGGGTGGCGATGCTTACGTCGTGTATTCCGATGATCAAAATAATGGGATTGTTTTAGTGATGCATACTTTGTGGGAAGGTCTCAACGAGGCTTCCCAATTCTACAACGCTTTTCAAAAGCATTCTATCTCACGCTTCGGGGCACCTTCAACTTCTGGCCCAAACCGAGTTGGCTGGTTTCATGAAGGTGGCTACACCGAACTCCGCATGCAAGACCAATACACAACTTGGATTTTATCTCCAGACGAAGGGATGGCTCAGCTCATCTGGTCTAATATCCTTGAACCCTAAATTGTTTATTCACAACTATTAAGCCAGGTAACTTTTCCTGAGATTGCCAAACAGGAAATTCAAATTCGAGATCTATTGTTTTGACAGACGAACAATGGATCTCTTTTATTTACGTACCACAAATTTTGCACTATCAATCAAGGGGAACATCTTAATGTAATTCGGATATTGATTACATCAACAAGTTTGTCTCTTTAGATTAATTACGAAAGAAATCCCCTACCGCTTATTCCCCAATGTCTAATACCTTAAAATATATCTATCTTATTCTTCTGCCTGTAATTGTGAAATTAATTCCTGGTATTCGGCTATATTGGGAGGGTCAAGTTCAAGGATTGCTTCAATGACCTGAATTGCACCTTCATTGTTACCAGCATTAAGCAGAACTTCACCGATTGCGTCCAATTCCCGGATAGCTTCCTCAACCTGACCTTTTTGTTGGTAAAGATCTGCTTTTTTTCGCCGCAAGTATGTCCGGTCAGGATATTCTTCAGCTAGCTTCTCCAAATACGATTGTACCTTCTGGTAATCACCAGAATATTCCATAATTGATATATATTCATCTAATTCGTTTTCAACAACATTATCCTGACCTAGCCGTAAATTCAACTCAATCAACTTCTCTGTGGCTTGATAATTATCAGGATCTGTTGTTCGGATTTGTTCGTAAATCTTTAGAGCCTGTTTCCAGTTTAAACTCTGTAATTCGATATCTGCCAGGTAGTGCAGGATATTCACACTTACCTTGCGATTGAGTCCACTTTTCTGGGCAAGCTGGTACGCTTCGAGATAAACCTCTCGAGCCCTGGCGAGATCAGCAAGATTATAGTAAACATCAGCCAATTTAACTTTTTCCTGGATCGCTTCATTAAATCGCCCCCTCTCTTCAAGCAGCAGAATCAGCTGCATTCTGGCTGCCAGGTCCATGGGAGCTGCTTTAATGATGCGCTGTAGAATTTGGATAGCGTTGAGTGACTCTCCTCGAGCGCGGTAAGTCTGTGCGATCGTTCCGAACTTTTGAATTGCTTCCGGCATGTGATCTTGCTTTAAAAGGAGCTCGCCCATATAGGTATGCAGGGGCAGGTATGTCGGCGCAAATTGAAGAGCGAGAAAAGCTTCTTCCATAGCAGATCGCAAATAGCCAGATCTGGCAAATTGGTTGATTGTCAAAATCGATTCAACAATCCGGTTTCCTTGGGGATTACATAACAAATCGCCCACAGGCACCGCGGGAGCCCCTTCAAGATCGATTTGATAATCTGCTCTGACCTGGCTCAGGTGCCGCCGCCACGCTGGCCTGAACAACAATTCCTCAATTAAATCGCACAGTTTATTTTTCGCATCCGGATCAGTTTGTTGTGCCTCTGCTTCAATGATGGGATCATACATTCTTAGTAAATCTTGCGCCTGTTCTTCAGGTACTGCCTGTACATCGGCCAACCTCAGGGCTTCAAGGTAATTCGTCGCTGCATCATTCAGTTGTCCCTTAAATCGTAATGTCCTGCCCAATAAGATCCGGGCTGCCAACGAATAATTGGAGTCCTTCAATACTCTCTGAAGATATCTAACAGCACTTTCCAGGCGATCCCCCTGCGATAGGATAATACCCAGATCGAAATACGCAGCAGGATGATTTAGGCCGGCTTCAACCGCAAGTTCTAATTGGGCAGCCGCTTCTTTCTCCTTTGCTTGTCCCTGTAAAATTACTGCCTGTTGAAGATGAGTGAAAATCTTTTTTGAATTGCCTTCTCCAATAAAGGTTGCTGGTGATGTTCCGCCCACGATTGCTTGTTGTCCTGCTGCTGGACTTTCAATATTCCTTCCGTTCCCGCCACCCTCTTGATCGAATACGAAATTCGCCAGTGTTACCAGAGCAATTTGATGTGCTTCCGCAATCGGATCTAATTGGGACTCGACATCCTCGACCAATGTCTCTTCTTCGACGGGTGACTCTGTGATCTGCTGCAACTGGTCACTATCTACTCGCGAAGGGACAGGTTTTGGGAGGTTGGTGCCATTTTCGATGAGAGTTAATGCTTCCTGTGCTTCAGAGCTGGCAGGTGATATGGTGAGTGCATGTTCAACAGATTGTCTCGCATTTTCGTCATCGCCAGAATGTTGGAGTAAGCTGGCAACGATCAGATATTCTGTTACTGCTCTATTTTTTCGATTCGTCCGCTCGTAGATTAACGCCAATCTTGAATGCGCTGGTATATTTTCTACATCAATGCGAGTCACCCGGGCTAGGCATTCAACAGCCTTGGCAACATTGCCCTCTTTAAGATACAACTCGCTTGCCAGTAAAGATGGTTTTGTAACCTTATCTAATTGGCCAAGCAGCTCGTAAAGTTGGGAAACCTTTTCTAATGGAAGGGGATCCTCAGGCGAGATTTCTCCAGCTTGAGAATAATACTGCAGCGCTTGATCATACAAACCGAGCTCGTAAAGGGCTAAACCAAGACTAACGAGTGCAATTGGATCATCCGGAATTTCTTCCAGGGCTTGATGGTAATAATCAACTGCCCGCTTCCAATCCTGGTCCCAGGCCGCGGTATGTCCTTGATTCATTGCTTGTTGAAAGCGATTTTGGCTCTCAGTCATGGCATCTCCGTCTAATTATATATCCCAATTCTAGATCGGTGACATTTCATTCCAGTTAGGACCACTTCTAGCATCAGTTTGCAGAGGAACCTTCAGGGAGTAGGCATTCTCCATAACCTGTCTTACCAGATCTGCTGTGGGTTGAAGCTCTTCAAGTGGACATTCGAGCACCAGCTCGTCATGAACCTGTAATAACATCCTGGCAGTGAGACCAGCCTCCTTCAACGAAACTGGAACCCGGAGCATGGCTATCTTCATAATATCTGCAGCAGTTCCCTGGATGGGGGCATTAATTGCTTCCCGTTCCTCCCGACTGCGGATATTATGGTTGGTTTGAGTCTTCAGGCCAGGAAAATATCGCCGGCGCCCCAACAGGGTTTCAACATACCCTTGATCCGCAGCCAGGATTTTAATTCCATCCAAGTAATTCTTTACCCCTGGAAATTGTTCAAAATAATTCTTTACAAAGTCTTCCGCTTCTGCCAGGGTTGTATCTGTATATCGAGATAATCCAAAGGCACTCATCCCGTAGATCAGCCCGAAATTGACCCCCTTCGCCCGGTTGCGCTGTTCTTTTGAAACTTGATCGATTGGTTCATTATAAATCGCCGCTGCAGTTGCTGCATGGATATCCTGTCCTGATTGAAATGCTGCCAACATCGTTTCATCATCTGACATGTGTGCAACAATGCGTAATTCCACCTGTGAGTAGTCTACTGAGAGCAGGGCTTTCCCTGGTCCAGCGCTGAACGCATGCCGAACTCGTCTGCCAAGCTCTGTGCGAATAGGAATGTTCTGCAAATTAGGATCTGATGATGCGATTCGGCCAGTGACTGAGCCGGACTGGTTATAAGAGGTGTGAACACGTCCTGTGACTGGATTTACCTGTTGGGGGAGTGCATCCACGTATGTGTTTTTGAGCTTGGATAATTCCCGGTATTCAAGCACCCAGTCCACTACCGGATGGTCACCTTTCATCGCCTCTAGGGTCCCTGCAGCTGTGGAATAAAACCCGGTTGACGTGCGTTGGGTGCGGTCGGGAGGGGTGAGTTTCAATCGTTCAAAGAGAGCTTCCGATAATTGCTGTGGTGAATTGAGATTAAACTCAAACCCCACAGAGTCAAAAACCTGGATTTTAATCGCCTCCAGGCGTTGGTTTAATTCCTCCGACATCTGGTCGAGATAACCAATGTCTAAATCGATTCCTGCCATCTCCATATCGGCAAGAACATGAACCAACGGCATTTCGATTTCATGGAATAATTTTATTGCTTTGCGTTCTTCCAGCTCATCTTCAAGCTGGGTACGCAAGCGTAAAGGTACCACTGCATCATCAGCTGCGTAATCAGCTGCTGCCTCAATCGCAACCTCTGCCATACTGCGTTGGTTCTTACCTTTACCAATAAGTTCCTCGATCTCAGTCATCTTGACATTGAGGCGTACCCAGGCCAAATTTTTCAATCCGAGATTGCGTGATATCGGGTTGATCAACCATTCGGCAATCATGGTATCAAAAGATAGTGGTTTTACATTC
>JBEQLH010000105.1:0-9205 GCA_040326075.1 Anaerolineales bacterium | reverse complement strand
CTCCCGATGGTATAATCGCCCCATGCCAACAATAGTGGCTCTTGATATAGAAACCACGGGCCTCGATCCCAAGCGGGATTCTATCATGGAGATCGGGGCAGTCCGTTTTAATGGGCGGCGCGTTGAGGAAGAATGGTCCACTTTAGTGAACCCTGGACGCGCGGTGCCACCTTTCATCACCCAGCTGACCGGTATCACCAATCAGATGGTGGCCCATGCGCCGCCCATCAGCGACGTTTTAACTGAATTGGCTGATTTTGTGGGTGATGTGCCAATCATCGGGCACAACGTCAGCTTTGACCTCTCATTCCTGCGCCGCCACGGTTTATTTGCTTACAACGATGCAATTGATACCTACGAGATGGCCTCGGTCCTGCTGCCCAATGCCAGCCGCTACGGATTGGGAGCATTATCACGGATATTAACTGTCCCGCTGCCTGCCACGCACCGCGCCCTCGATGACGCCCTGGTGACTCACGGTGTTTATTTGCGGCTGCACGATTTGGCCCTGGATCTGCCGATCGAATTGTTAGCTGAAATCGTACGAATGAGTGAGCAGGTTGAGTGGGGTGGATATTTGGGCTTCAGGTATGCGCTCCAGGCACGTTCGCAGGAGACCATCCGCGGGCGAAAAGTCTCCAGTTCCATCACCGGCTCCTGGTTTGGCGATACACCAGCTGAGTGGGGTCCCCCAATAGCACCTAACCAAGAGTTGCAAACCCTTGATACAGATGAAATAGCGGCGATTTTGGAGCATGGCGGCGCCTTTTCGCACTACTTTTCAGAATTTGAATTCCGTCCGCAGCAGGTCGAAATGCTCAAGGCAGTCACCCAAGCGCTTTCGGAAGAGCGCCATTTGATGGTTGAAGCCAGCACCGGGGTCGGCAAATCGTTCGCATATTTAATTCCGGCTGCGATTTGGTCCACGCAAAACAATGCCCGGGTTGTGATCTCGACTAACACGATCAATCTGCAGGACCAGCTAATTAATAAAGATATCCCCGACCTGCGCGAAGCAATGGATATCGATTTCCAGGCTGCAGTCCTTAAAGGGAGATCGAATTATCTCTGTCCCAGGCGCCTGGAAAATTTCCGGCGGCGTGGTCCGGAAACTGCCGAAGAGGTGCGCATCCTGGCCAAGATCATGGTCTGGTTATTGGAATCTGCTTCCGGCGACCGCGCTGAGTTGAATCTAACCGGCCCCCCAGAGCGTGGTGTCTGGACCCGCATCTCGGCGGAGGATGAAGCCTGCACTCAGGAAACCTGTATGCAGCGCATGGGTGGTACCTGTCCCTTTTACCGGGCCCGGCAGGCTGCCCACAGCGCCCACCTGTTGATCGTCAACCATGCCTTACTCCTGGCAGATGTCGCTACTGGCAACCGGGTCTTACCCGAATATGATTATTTGATCATCGATGAAGCTCACCATCTTGAAGAGGCCTCCACAAATGCGCTCTCCTACCGGGTGACACATGTCGAGATCGTCCGCCTGCTGCGTGAATTAGGGAGTTCAAAGTTAGGAGCGCTTGGTTGGGGGGTGAATTCAGTTGAAAACATTCTTTCGCCCTCAGACTTTGCCGCTTTTAACCAGCTGGTCAGCCGGTCAGCCGATTTCGCCTTCCAATTTGAACAGCTTTCCCAGCAATTTTTTAGCTCCATGGAACGATTCCTGACAGAAAGGCGTGAAGGGCAGCCGGTTGGGCAGTACGCTCACCAGGAGCGGATTCTCCCCGCATCCCGCTCCCAACCCTTCTGGGATGAGATCGAAGCCCGTTGGGATGAAGCCCAAAATATCCTCGGGAATTTATTAAAGAACCTGGAAATGATCGCCCAGGCACTCGCTGACCTGGTGGACGTATTACCAGAAGAAAGTCAGGAATTATTTAATCAGATCAGCAGCCTTTATCGTCGTTTGAGTGAGCTGCAGGATCATCTCTACGGGTTTGTATTTGAACCACAGGTTGACCGCATCTATTGGGTGGAGGCGCGTCCAGATGGGCGCATGCCTTCTCTCCATGAAGCCCCCCTGCACATTGGGCCATTGATGGAACGCCATCTCTGGCATGAGAAAGCATCCGTGATCCTAACCTCTGCCACGCTGACCGCGGCGGGTGAATTTGATTATCTACGAGAGCGCCTGCAGGCTGCGGATGCCTACGAGTTAGCCCTGGGATCGCCCTTCGATTTCGAGAGTGCCACATTACTGTACCTGGCGAATGATATCCCGGAACCTAACAATCGCCAGGGATACCAGCGGGGGATAAATCAGAGCTTACTTCACCTATGCCGCTCAACTGGTGGTCGTGCCCTGGTGCTCTTTACCTCATATGCCCAGCTGCGGGCTGCTTCTCAGGCCATATCTCCCCAGCTGGCTGAAGATGGCATCCTGGTATACGAACAAGGGGAAGGAGCTTCTTCATCCTCCCTGCTGGAATCGTTCCGCAATGCCGATAAAGCGGTCCTCTTAGGGACGCGCGCATTTTGGGAGGGAGTTGATGTACCAGGTGAAGCTTTATCAGTCCTGGTGATCACCAAGCTGCCTTTCGATGTGCCATCTGACCCGATCGTGGCCTCCCGGGCGGAGACATTTGAGGATCCTTTTTACCAGTTCTCCCTTCCGGAAGCAATCCTGCGCTTCCGGCAGGGATTCGGGCGCTTGATCCGCACCCAATCTGATCGTGGTGTGGTGGCAATCCTCGACCGGCGAGTTCTCAGTAAACGCTACGGCAAGGTTTTTATTGAGTCGCTTCCCACCTGCACCATCAAGGTTGGTCCTATGAGCAACCTGCCCCGGTCAGCCGAGAATTGGCTTAATATCTAGTAGTCAGTCACTGTGATTTTGATGAATGGTAGACCTTACGATACATAAATCTGCTTGTCTTTGCGAGGAGGCACGACGAAGCAAACTCCACCACTGATAGGGAGATTGCTTCAGCGGTAAAGCACCGCTTCGCAATGACACACCCATCTCATTCATTGTGACTCAGTACTAGTTATCTCCATTTCAACGTGTTAATAGTGGGGAATCTAATCACATCCAGGTGTATCCTGGACTCAGATTTCCTCAAATCAAAGATTATTGATTATCTATTTGCGCGTCTTGAGCACCCCGTAAATGATCAGCACCCCGACCGCAATTAACCCCAGCGGCCAAAGGTACAAGAACAGATTGAAGGAAGCGAGCAGGATAATAAATCCGATCGCCAGCAATATCAGTGCCGGGATAAATGCCCATCTCATCCGTCCCTGCTGGGTTGGCACCAATCCGATCAGGCCGAAGGTGAGTCCTAAGCCAATCAATAAAACTCCTCCCATCTCCAATCCATCGATGTAGATACTGAGCCCTAATCCCAACGATAGGCTGATTAATACGCCAGCTGGGATAAGCGCCCACCAATTCTCTGTATTGATCAGAAAGATAATCAGGAATGCCAGACCAATACCGCCCATGGCAATTGCACCGCCGATATCTCCTGGCAATTCAGGAAATGCAGTTTCGAGAAATAAGACCGCCGCGCCGATCAGAAGACCAAAAGATGGGAACAGCGACCACCATTGGTTTCGATCAGCGATAAACACCGAAAAGAAAGCCAGCCCTCCTATCCCCAATATAATTGCCCATTGATAGTCACCAATGGATATGTAATCCACAAGATCGAGGAGAAATAATACCCCTGCCAGGATCAATAATAAACCCCAAAGAATTCGTAAAATTGGGAATTTCATCTCAACACTCTCCTTTCAGTTCTTCTTGATTTCAAATTCGGATAGGACTTAGCGCGGAAGCGATTAATTCCTGCTTCTTCTCCCATAATCGTTCAGAAAGCGATACATGGTAAATATGCGGATTCATTAGACGGCGTACGCCAGGATCTAACCGCTCAACATCTTCGTCGCGACGCTGGCGTAAGCCTTCAATTGGTGGCAACTCGGCAACCAACTCACCATTCCGTAAGATTTCAACCAACAAGGATTCTACTTCCGTGACTGAATCGCGCGGCAGTTCACGGTATTTTGATGATTGGGAGGGGTGATGAAGAATAATCTGCTCTTGATCACCCGGTCGTTCATCCTCCATGGTGAGCAGATCCGCCGTGGCTTTACCCCGCTCGTCATATATGCGCCAGATAAGTTTATGGCCGGGATTGGGAGTCTTATTGTGTGACTCGGATATCTTTAGAGCTGGCACCCAGCTGCCTTCATCACACACGGCCACAAGCTTGTAAACCCCTCCTAAAGCGGGATCGCCATCAGAAACGATCAGGCGGGTACCAACTCCATAGGTCAGGCGGTCAATCAATTGGTCCGCTTCAACTCCGTAGCGCGGCGCCTCTTCCTGGATCTGGGTTAGGATTTGCCAGATGACCAATTCATCTAAATTGTTGGACAGCACAATTATTGTGTCCGAAAACCCAGCTTCATTCAGCATTTTTGCGGCCTGGATGCTCAAGTACGCCAGGTCGCCTGAATCCAGGCGGATGCCAACCGGCTGATGACCTTTACTGCGTAATTCTTCAAAAACTCTGATCGCATTGGGAACGCCGCTATCCAAAGTATCAATTGTATCCACCAGCAGCAGACAATCATCCGGGTATACATCTGCATAAGCCCGGAATGCTTCCAGCTCGCCCTGACCCAGAGCCATAAAGAGCTGCACCATGCTGTGCGCATGAGTACCTTTAGGTGGGTAGCCAAGCACGTGGGAGAGACCGACGTTGGAAGTAAAATCAGCCCCACCGATCATCGCGGCCCGCGCTCCAGCATTTGCCCCTCTATCCTGTCCTCGGCGCAAACCGAATTCCAGCATGATCTTCCCCCTCCCGCTCTCCTTGATGCGAGCTGCCTTGGTTGCGATCAAAGTCTGGTAGTTTAAATGGTTTAGCAGGGATGTTTCCAGGATTTGGGCGATGGCCAGCGGTCCCTGAACGACTGTTAGCGGCACGTTGGGATGGACCACCCTTCCTTCCGGAATTGCCTGCAAAGAGATCGATTCAAAATTTCCGTTCTCACGCAGCCAGGCAAGAAAATCATCCGCAAACACCCGCCCTCCAACTCTGTTAGTCTGGCCGCGCAAATAATCGATATCTTCATCCCGGCAGCGGGTGTTCTCCATCCAATCAAGGAGCCACTCCAGCCCAGCGTTTATGCAATACCCGGCTTTGTGCAGTCCATAATCCGGGTATTTACGAAAGAAATGGTCAAATTGACTCAGTTTCTCATGCAATCCCATCCGGAAATACAGCTGGGCCATGGTCAATTGGTACTGGTCGGTGTACAAGAAACCCTCCGCTGTATCACGTTCATGAGGTTTCATTTTTCTCTCCTACCAACAATAAAACCAACTGAATATATTGATTATTGCTTGCTCTCTTTCCGCCTAGACAACCACTTGCTGATCTCAACTCCGAAAAAGACGATCGTGCTCAATACCAGGCTGATCGCAAGTTCACTGGCTGTTAGCGGGTTCGTCTTGAAGACAGATTGTAAAAATGGGACGTAGATCACCGCTAATTGGAGGGCCAACGTCAGCAGAACTGCACCTAACATCGATTTATTTGATAATAATCCAATCTTGAACAACGATTCTCGCTCGGAACGCAACGCCAGCGCATTCCCCATTTGTGATAGGGTCAGGGTGGTAAATACGATTGTTTGCCAGTTTGGATTCCCAATCGACCAGTAGTAATATCCCACTCCCAATGAAACCAAGCCCATCAAAATACCGACCCAAAGGATATCACGCGCCATCCCGCGAGCGAAGACATTTTCATTTGGAGGGTAAGGTTGGCGTTTCATAACATTCTTTTCAGCTGGTTCAATTCCCAGAGCTAATCCAGGCAATCCATCCGTGACCAGGTTTACCCACAGGATCTGAAGGGGCAGCAAGGCAAACGGCATCCCAATAAGCGGCGCCACCAGCATGACCCAGATCTCTCCCGCATTGCTGGTCATGGTGTATTTGAAGAATTTGCGGATATTATCGTAAATTCGGCGACCTTCTTCAACGGCTGCAACGATGGTGGCAAAGTTGTCATCCAACAGGACCATATCCGAGGCTTCCTTTGCCACATCCGTACCGGTGATTCCCATCGCTACGCCAATATCAGCTGCTTTCAAAGCCGGGGCATCATTTACTCCATCGCCGGTCATGGCTACGATTTCCCCCTGCTGTTCGAGGGCCTCTATGATATTCAGTTTATGTTCCGGCGAGACGCGCGCGTACACATCCACTTCGCAAACGACCTCATTCAGCTCAATGGCACTCATTTTCTCCAAATCTTGCCCGGTCAGAATACGCCCATTCTCAGAAATTCCCAGCTCTGCGGCGATTTTTCCAGCTGTCAGTGGATGATCGCCGGTGATCATCACCGGTCGGATGCCAGCATCAGAGCACTGCTGGACAGCTTCTTTGACCTCTGGTCGGGCCGGGTCCATCATGCTGACCATGCCGACAAAAATCAGCCCATTTTCTAATTCTTGTTCCGAGGCATCAGAACTGACGCCTTCAATCGTGCGTGTGGCCACTCCAAGGACGCGCATCCCGTTTTCAGCCTGCTCATTATTGGCGTTCATGATGCGTTCGACCCATTCTTCGCTTAACGGTTCTGCCTGGTCATTCACCCAAACCTGATCACAGATCGGCACCAGGTTATCCACAGCACCTTTGGAAAAGATGACATATCGGAACTCACCAATATATCCGCGCCAGTTCCAAATCTTCATAAACTCGGGAGAGATCTCATCAGAAGAGCCGGGAAATTCGTGGGCGGTGGTCATTCGTTTGCGAACTGAATCAAATGGCACCTCCGCCTGGCGGGGGAAGGTCTCCTCCAGTTGCTCTTTCACCATTCCAGCTCTGGCTGCAGCCACCACCAGAGCCCCCTCTGTGGGATCACCAATATATTCAAACTCACCGTTTCTTCGTTCTAAAATTGCATCGTTCGCCAGTGCACCACCGGCCAGCAGTAAAGTCAATGCTGGATGCTGGCGCAGCATTTCTTGAGTTTCAACATCTGGTTCTTCATCCTCCAGGACAAGTCGTGCTGAAGGTTGATCGCGCAGGTCTTCCACAAAATCCACTTGATGACCGGCGACATCCAGGATGGTGACTGTCATGCGGTTCTCCGTCAGGGTACCGGTTTTATCCGAACAGATTACTGTCACAGATCCGAGTGTTTCCACAGCCGGCAGCTTACGGATTAATGAGCGGCGCTTGAGCATCCTTTGAGCCCCCAAAGCCAGGGCCATGGTTACTACCGCGGGTAAACCCTCCGGAACCGCAGCCACTGCCATGCTGATACCAGTTAACAACATCAATTCAAATGTCTCTCCCTGCAGGATACCAATCAGGAAAACCAATGCCACCAATGCCACAGCTGCCACAGCCAGGCCTTTGCTGAGCTGGTTGATCCGTTTTTGTAGAGGGGTGAGCTCCTGTCCGGTGGTTTGGATCAAAGTGGCAATATGCCCCAATTCAGTTTTCATGCCGGTGTCAACTACGACCGCAGTCGCCCGACCATAACTCACCACCGTACCCATATATCCCATATTGAGTCGATCCCCCAGCGGGACATCCGACTCGGCAACAAATTTTGCTTCCTTTTCAACCGGCACCGATTCCCCGGTCAGAGCGGCTTCTTCCACCCGTAAGTTGACGCTCTCTACCAGCCGGCAATCCGCTGGCACCAGGTTGCCAGCTTCCAACAATAAGATATCCCCAGGGACCAGCTCCCGGGCAGATATTTCCCTGACATGTGCCTCCCGGCGAACCTTCACTAACGGGACTGCCATCTTCTTCAAAGCCGCCATGGCCTCTTCGGCTTTATATTCCTGTTGAAATCCAATGGCGGCATTGATTATTATGATAGCTGTGATCACGATCGCATCCAGATATTCACCCAGCACCAGTGATATCACCGCGGCGATTATCAATATAACCACCATGATCGAGGTCATCTGTTCCCACAAGATCCGCCAGGGGTTCTTCTTGCCGGTCTCGACCAATTCGTTAAACCCATGGGTCTCAAGTCGGTGTTCAGCCTCTTGAATTGAAAGACCTGACTCCAGTTGGGAATTTAAATCAACCAGGACTTTTTCAGCTTCTACTTGATAAAATTCGCTCACATTTCTCCTATATCATTTTGACAATAAAGGTGGATTTCATTAAACGATGTTCTTTGGCCAATAATTTTAGGATTGAATTCACTGTTCCCCAGGGGCTAATTAGTGATTTTGCCCTCAAGCAATCTCAACTGGGCTGTTCTCCTGGGCTGAACGTAATAAAGCCAGGATGGTAGCCACATTATTCCGACTATCCTCCAGGCTTATCCGGGGAGGAGTTCCCTTGAGAATGGCATCTGCCATGTCCTCAACCTCGCCGATATATAGTTCTTGACCAGGAGTTTTTATCCTTTGAACCTCATCTTCTTTAACTATCCGTATCTCATCATCAATTCCAGGCCTGAAGGGATTTGGGATCACGAGAGTAGCCTCACTGCCGATAACTACCATCCGGGCACGGAATGGGCTGCGAAAACCGCAGTCAAATTGAGCAACTACATTATCTCTGAAACGCAGTTGACCTGTGAAAACTTCATCGATGCCAGTTTCTCCAGTGATTTGCCAGCCGAAGGCTTCCAATGGTTCACTGCCCAGGATAAAGCGAGAAAAGCTGACCGGGTAGCAGCCCACATCCCAAACACTGCCCCCTCCCATCTCCGGATATAACCGCACATCTCCTGGATTGGTGAGGGTGAAAGTAAAGGCACCTTTGATTACTTGCACATCACCCAAGACACCTGATTCCACCAGCTCTCTTACCTTGAGCGTTTGAGGATGGTGTCGGTACATAAAAGCTTCGGCAAGGACATTGCCGGTCTCTTCGACAGCTGCAGACATCGCGTCGACTTCTTCCAGTGATATTGCTAAAGGTTTTTCACACAGGACATGTTTGCCTGCCCTTAAGGCTTTAACCGTCCATTCTGTATGAAGATGATTAGGAAGGGAATTGTAGACTACGTCAATCTCGGGATCGTCCAGCATAGCCTGATAGCTGCCATAAATCTGGGGAATTTCCCACTCAGCAGCGTAATTCTGAGCTTTTTCAAGCGACCGGCTGGCTACTGCCACCAACTCATTTCGTTCAGAGGCGCGTAATGGTTTGATGAGAGCTCGGTTGATGCGTGCCGTACTGATTAATCCCCAT
>JBEQLH010000104.1:0-9245 GCA_040326075.1 Anaerolineales bacterium | reverse complement strand
ACACCTACGCCCTGGTCGCTCCACTGTTTGATTTCAAGGAATTAGGGGGAATCTCGATCAAGGGCAAGGGCGAGCCCGTGCTCGCGTACCAGGTATTGGGCCGCAAAATCGAACCCGGCCAGCTGCGTGGTCTGACAGAACAGGGCATCAGCTCCCCACTCGTTGGCCGTGAAATCGAATTCGAATCCGCGCAGAATGCCGTTGAACGGCTGTTAACAGGTCAGGGTGGAATCCTGGTTATCCAGGGTGAAGCCGGCATTGGCAAGTCCCGATTAATGGCCGAATTACATAATGCCACTTTTGGTGCAGATCGGGAAATACACAAAACCAAACAATCCCTTCAATCCATGCATTGGTTGGAAGGGCACACGCTAACTTTCGGCCAGACGATCAGCTACTGGCCCTTCCAGGAGATCTTGCGGAGTTATGCTGGTATCAGCAATGAAGACAGCCAACCAGCCGCTTTGCACAAATTAGAGGAAAGAATCAAGCGATTATTCGCCGAGGAAACGACCGAGATCCTGCCCTACCTGGCCAGCCTTCTTTCTATTGAAATGAGCGGTGATTACGCCGAGCGGGTTAAATACCTGGACGGTGAGGCATTAGGACGCCAGGTCTATCGTGCTTTCCGGCGATTCACCCAGCGCCTGGCAGAGCAGAGGCCGCTTGTTCTGGTCTTTGACGATTTGCACTGGATGGACGCCTCCTCGGCCGGTTTGCTCGAACACCTTTTGCCGCTTACCGAGCGGGTGCCGCTGCTCCTTTGCGGCGTGAGCCGGCCCGATCCGGAGTCGCCAACCACCAGGCTGCTCGAGATCGCCAAAGAGCAATATGGGAGTCATCTTACAGAAATCGAGCTGGCGCCCCTCTCGTCAAACGACAGCCGCCGCCTGGTTCAAAATCTACTGGAGATCGATGGCCTACCCGAGCAGACACGGCAGATGATGCTGGCTAAGGCCGACGGCAACCCCTTCTACCTGGAAGAAATCGTGCGTGATCTGATCGAGAACGGCGCGCTGGTTCAGGAAGCTTCAAGCGGGCGCTGGCAAGCCACACAGCAGATAGAAAAGGTAACTGTTCCGGATACGATCCAGGGGCTGCTCATCGCCAGGATAGACCGGCTGGATGAAAATCTCAAGCGGGTGGTGCGCCGGGCGGCGGTCATCGGGCGCGCTTTTCTTTACCGGGTTTTGAACGCCGTCCTTGATGATGACCGTCAACTGGAGGGGCAGCTGGATCAGCTGCAGAGCGTAGAATTGATCCGTGAGAAACAGCAAATCCCCGAGCTTGAATACATCTTCAAGCATGCCCTGGTCCAGGAAGCGGCTTACGACGGTATCTTGCTGCAGGAGCGGCGAGAACTGCACGGCCGGGTGGGAGCAGCGATAGAGTCTTTATTCGCCGACAGGTTAGACGACTTCTATGGGCTGCTGGCACACCATTACTCGGTCGCCGAAATCTGGGATAAGGCCCAGGAATACCTGTTCAAGGCTGGCGATCAGGCCGGGAGCATGGCTGCTGACACAGAAGCGCTCGCTAACTACCGGCTGGCAATGGAAGCCTACGCCCGGGTTCGTGGCGACGACTGGCCCCCGCTTGAACGGGCTCAGTTGGAGCGTAAGATAGGCGAGGCGCTCTATCGACTGGGTCAACACAGGCAGGCCCGCCCCTATCTGGAACGCTCGCTGGCGCTGCTGGGCGCCGGGCTGCCGTCGACCCGCTGGGGCACCCGGCTGGCTATCGCCCGTGCGCTTCTGGTCCAGACAGCCCATAGGATGCTGCCCGGGCTGTTCGTGCGACCTATGGGTGGTGATCTCGATCCAGTTGCCGAAGAGATCTTTGAGACCAGCAGAGTGCTGACCTATGTCGAATTCCTGGCAAATATAGAACGCTTTCTGCTGATATCGGTAAGGGCGCTGAACACCAGCGAGCGGCGCGGCTATGCCTATGGCAGCGCCGTTCTCTCCGCTAATATGGGTAGTGCGGCTGTGTTCACCGGCCGTTATGGGCTGGCCCAGGGTTACCTTCGCCGCAGCGAAGCTTATGCCAAACTGACCAACCCCTTCCGGCCGGTGCCAGAATTGGACGTATCTTACGTAGCGTATTTTAATGCGCTCTCCGATCTTGACAAGATGCAGGAACATGCCCTGCGAGGGATGGAGGTTGCCCGGAAGGCAGGCATCCTGCGCCAATGGGGAGTGTCAAAGATCAATTTGGTCTGGAGCCTCTGGGGCTACGCAGAGTACGACAGGGCGGCTGAGGAGTGCGAGCAGCTGCTGCAGGCGGCCGAAGACAGCTCGGACCAACAATTGATTGCCTGGGGAGTGCTGGCCGAGGGTAGTATCCACCTGCGGCGTGGACTGGCGAACGAGGCGATTGTCAGCTTCCAGGGCGGCATCAAGATCGCCGAAGAGCTGCCGGACTACCTTTCCCTTTCTGGGCTCGTTGGTTGGATGGGACGCAGCTACCTGGCGCTTGGAAAAGTGGAGCAGGCAATTGACCTGATGGAAGGCACCGAGCGGCGAATAAGCGACCAGATTGGTCGCCTTCCCGGTTACGCTTACCTCGGCAATGGCCTCGCCGAAGCCTACCTGACAAAGGCTGAGCTATCAGACGGCCAGGTGCGCCTGACCTGGCTCAAGAAAACGCACCCCATCCTGCGGCGGACGTTGAAAGATGCCAGGCGCAACCGGATGGTCCTGCCCGACGCTCTGATGTTCCAGGGACGCTATGAGTGGCTCCACGGCAAGCCGGAAAAGGCCCAGGAATGGTGGGAGCGTGCCCTGGCCCAGGCCGAAGATACCGGTTTACGCTACCAGGAGGGCGAGGTCCACCTGGAGATTGGCCGCCGGCTGGGCGACCGCCATCATCTCATGAAGGCTGAATCTATCCTGGAGGAGATCGGGGCCGAGCTCGTTCTGGCAGCGGCAAGGGAAGCCCTGGCGAACCTTGGGGATAGTTGATTATCTTTCGAAAGTCTGCATCAAATCTTGGGCTTGAAACCAGTACTCGACCACGTTGATTTTGATTGACCCAGCCTATTACGGGAGCTTTGTGCCCGTTTTCAAGCTGGTATGCCGCCCACAAGACTTGTCCTGAGCAAGTATTAAGAGGGCTTCACGGAGTTGAGTCCTGAAGCTGATTTTATCCAAATCAATTCTTTGTATAATATATATACTAAGAGATACTGCATAAAGAATTTTAGTTATCAACCCGTTACACCGCCACTTGTTCAATTCCTGGAGGTACTCATCATTGAATATGAATGATCCGACGGAAAATCCGCAACCTCATATCACAACAATCGATGGGAAAAGGCGATTTGCCTGTTCACCAGCAGCTGTTTTGGCATTCATAGTGAACGAGCGAGAAGAGATACTTATGATGTCCCACCCGGAGCAAAACGGGGGTTGGCAAATTGTAAATGGTGCAATGGAAGCGGGGGAGACTGCCTTGGAATCTGCGCTTCGAGAGACGCATGAGGAGGCTGGGAATAATATTCAGGTTCGTCCGTTAGGGACAGTGCACGTCTCGGCATTTCATTACGATGAGAAAGTCCGTTATATGTTGAGCATTGCGTATCTTTTCGCGTACGATGGAGGAGAGATTCAACCAGGTGACGACATGCAGGGGAGCGAGTACCGGTGGTGGAATCTGGATGAGATGGCATCCGAGGAGGTCGAACTCATCATTCCGCCGGGTGGGAAGTGGTTGATGACAAGAGCGATCGACCTGTATCGGCTTTGGAACCAGGATGATGGCGCCAATCAACCTGGTTTCGATTTGAGCGTCAGGGGAAAGGTTAAGAAGTAGTCAAGGGTGTCGTGCCGGTCAGGTTTGGCAGCACAACTACTCGCTGCAAGAGACCCCGCTCGCGAGCCAATCTCCCCTTCGAAAATTCAAAGCGGGACCATTGAGCTCGAAGCCGTTGGGCGTAGTAACGTGACGAGTAATATCCAGAAAGTGGGCTTAAAATGACAACTATATTCCAAAGATATGAACTTCCAATTGCATATTCTATGATTGCAGCTGCAAGAAGAATTCGACCTCGCAGAGATGGGCAACATCCGTTTGAGCAGTACTTTCTATTTTGGACGGCGTTCAATAACATTTACACTACTATTGCCCATCGTAAAGGGTGTAAGACTCAGATAAAAGAAAATGATGATGGCTCTATTGTTACAACCGCAAATGGAAATGTAAATATTCCTGAGGTGGTAGTAGTAAGTGAAAGGGAGCAGATTCACCTTGCTCTCGAAGAATTTGTTGATGATTTGAAACATACTCTAATTCTTCATCAAGGTACTGAATATTTTGTTGGTCGAATTCCCTATTGGCAAGGAAAACAGATAGAATATGATGCCTTCGGGCAAAGAATTAATGGCGTTATCAATGTTAATTACACCAGTGACAGTCAATACCCAGTTTGGAGTCCGATCGACTTCCAGCATTATGAAGAATATTTGGATAATCCTGATAGCGAAGAAAATAGAAACTTTTTAGCAAGACAGATTGTCGATTTACTTTATACTATTAGAAATAATTTAATGCATGGTGGGAAAAAAAGATTTGATGACGCAAATGATATTTCAGTTGTCGAGAATGGTTTACCAATGCTTGAATTAATCGTAACGTCTTTTACACGATGACAAACTACGTCAGTGGATGGGTTAGTCTGCGCCCACAGCCCACAGGGCGAAGCCACGTCCGCTTCAGCGTGTATTAGGCAGGTGAATCCCTGGACTGTCTTGTTTCATATGCCCCGGCTTCTTCATAAGTCATTGTTCCAATATGGATTGAGGTTCACTCAGCGGCAGATCCCGGCCACACTTCATATTCAGAGCCATCGAACTGTAGAAACTCCACCGGCGCGTCGTTGTCCACAATGAATGCCACGGTTACGCCTCGACTTGGGCTGTTGGGTTGGATCAGTACTTCCTTTCCAGCGATAGCAGATTCAAGATCGTCAACAACGAACGCCACGTGGGGAACCGTCTTTACGAGGTCAGGAAACGGAGCGTCGTCATCAAAACGGAGCCATTCCACACCGAACTTGCTTGTTTCAAATCCAGAGGCGTACATCTTGAACTTTTCCAAATACTCCTCACCCTCCCGAGGAACCTGGGTGGGTATACCAATGTGGTGGTACCTGGGTGGCTCACTCATTGTCGCGCCCTCCTGTTGGGTTGCCTATGGTTCATTCACCTGCCCGGCATTTGTATCTCTAAACATGTTTTGCCCATAATCAAACTTGAAAAAACGCTCCGTTTGCCTCCTGCGCAGCCGGGTCAGGTGCAATTTGGGTTAAGTTGATCTCTCTTTTGACTGATATTTATCAAATTGTCTACTCAACCAATGACTTGTCTGTAAACTCGAAGAATATTTTCCCCTAAGATTTTTCTAACATCTGTATCCGAATAACCACGACTGACAAGTGCTTCCGTTACCCGAGGCAACTTGGTGATTTCTTCAATTCCCTGAGCATAGTGCTCTGGATCTCGTTTTGTCAGGTTTGACTCTAGGAAGTCTGGTCCTAAACTTACGTGGTTAACCCCGGCGACTTCGACGATATGATCGATATGCCGAACCAAATCATCTACGGTGGCCCTATGATTTGACTTATTTGTCAAAACCATAGAAAAGAACTGCAACCCAATAACCCCGCCGGTCTTTGCAATTACCTTTATCCGCTCATCACTGATATTTCTCGGGATGTCTGTCACTCCTCTGACACCACGATGGGAATCAATGACGGGATCTTGACTGATCTCAATGATATCTCGGAATACCGGGTCAGGATCTGGGATGTGCGCCATATCTATCACCATTCCCAATTGGTTCATTTCTCGGACAACATTCTTTCCAAACGAAGTCAATCCTTTACTTGGGTATGGATGTTCTTCGCTTGCGTCTGTCAACTGATTCCAATCTTGACCCACAAATTGAAGACTTCGCAACCCTAACCGGTACAATATTCTCAAATTGACTAGCGATTCAGGATAAAGACCTTCTTCTAGGGCGACCCCACCTTCCATTGTTATGATGATAGCAATTTTGCCATCTGCCACAGCGTTATCAATATCCTGACAATTCAAGCAGATTGCGAGAGTATTTTGGCTTTCTTCTGCTTCTTGCCACAACATGTCCAGCAGATCCAGAGACCCCCACCAAGGATTATCATTTTCAATTCCAAAGAATGGAGGATCTCCTCCTACAACCCAGCCGATCACATTGACGCCTCCTTGACGAATTAAAGGAGCATAGTGCGTCGAGAAAACCGCTCGCTCTCCCCGACTCCTTCGTGCGGCAAGGCCGTACATTGTGTGATCATGGGTAATAGCTACAGTCACTTTTTTATGAAATTCTTGTATCTTATTTTCTGCCATTCAATATCAGAATTGCACCATAAAGATTCGCATGAGCTGCAGGGCGGCTTTCACCCAAAACATTCTTTGCAAGACAACTATCTCCGAAAAATCGCACCGTTTACCATCGGGGCTTACGCCCCGTCAGCTTTTTGCTGGGTTTGTTGCATACCGTTCGAGAATCTAATTCAATAGATAAGGAAAAATATTCTTCTCCTTACAGGAGCGAGACTCTGTCTTATTTTAATTATTGGTATTACGTATGGTGAAAACATATTTTTACATTTTGATGAATTTATTTATTAAATGATATCAATTAATAAATAATTATGAAGAGTATATGCAAAGAGAGGTGATAGACGCGATCTATTCGGTGCAAGGAGTTTTGCAACAGAGTCAGTTTTAATGTTCAGATAAGAAGCCCTCAACATCCTTGATAAATTTCAACGTCCCTCTCTCTATTTGTTTTGTTAAAGTATCTAAATCACTAAAATCTGGATTGTCAATTAAAATGTAATCTATTATATAATCAACGCCTCTTGTAGTTGATGCAATGTGATATTTATTCCAATCGCTTTCTTTTAACAATTTCCAGTATTTTGTTTGAACATTTTTATTTAATCCTGCTAACCAAACTTCAAATCTAAATGTGTCATGAATAAAAACTATCGCAATTTTCAATTTTCGACGTTTTAATGATTCTGGAAAGAAGGAAAAATATGTCATATCCATATATCCATAATAAATACTGCTAGATACGAAATAATCAGGATATTTATTTTTAAAATGCGATCTCAAGTCTCTAAAATATTCCATCAATCCTTTATATGCCTCTTGGATGTCACCCTTCTTTAGCTGTTTTTTATATTCATTCATATATTCATGAAATGATTTCATATTTAATTCCTCCATTTTTCTTCTGATTGTGTATATAAAACCACATTTGAAAAATGTATAAAAGTAACGCAGTAGATCGTGGCCAATACAATCCTATTATTACCTTTTTCTCCTATATTATTATAGTTATACGAATTGCACCATAACAGGTTGATGAGCAAAATTCTTTACCTATTCTCCCTTTTGGCACATTATACATTCAAATATCTAACCTGATTTGTGGAATGAGATTTTAATCAGGGCCGCTGAAATCATAATATGCTGCATAAAAAATCTCCATATCAAGAGTATGGAGATTTTAGCCTGAATGTAATTTAAGTTCATCAAGACACTTGTCTTGATACTTTTTCACCTAAATTTGTAACGCATACTTCCAATTAACTCGCTAGTATTTCAATATATGAACACGCTGATGACAATTTCTGTATTCTTATGTATTTCCCCTAGGCGGCGGGAGAGTGAGAAAAATGGGTGGAGACCTACGCTGGCACTAACCCCAGGGATATATGCAAATTTCGAATCTAGGCACCAAAAAGATCTTGAAGACGCCATTCCACTCGAAGGTCATTGCAGTGAGTGAAGGAGTGTTGGTCGCAAATATACCCAAGAAGACCGTTCAAATACTTCAATAATTGTCCTGCCAATATTACCGCTTACACTAGAGAGTTATCTACGATAGGATTGGAGTTCTGCAGACTCCTAACTTCTAATGCGGCTCAATGATCACATCTTTAAAGTCGTTTTTCGTCACCGAGAGAGGGGTCTTCACCCAAGGTTTCACCAACCGGTGACTCCTGCCATAACGAAGAGGCTTCACCACCGCTTGCTCAACTAGGATCTTGTCAGCTTCCCGATAAAGGTCCATGCGTTTGGATTGATCAAGGCTGTGTTTGGCCTGCTCCAATAAGCTTTCATAAGCTGGGTTATGCCAGCCAGTCCACTTTTGAAGGATTCCAGTCCGCAGGAAATTGTCCGGATCGGGGTAGTCGGCCACCCAATTATCTGGCACCAGGAGTATCGCATCGTTCCTCGACTGATATGAGGAAATTCTGTCCCTCGCCTCCCAGATAATTTTTACACCCAGCAACTCTCGCCAGCGTTGTTTAATATATTCAAACCTCGAAATCCAAGGATCAAAGATCAGTGACCTGATCTCAGGGAAATCGTGTCCATCTGGGTATCCGGCCTCGGCCAATAACAGACACGCCCTTTCGGGGTCGTATGGCAAGCCGATTCCTGGAGAGTGTCCTGGGATACTTGACGGGATAAAACCACCCGTAGCTGGCAAATCGGCTCCGCCAGTTTCTATCCTGGCGTACTCTTCCACATCAATGGCCATAGCCAGCGCTACACGGACACGCCAGTCATCAAACGGAACTCGGTCTGTCTTGAACTTCAGATGTTCGACTGACATGCGTGGCGAAGTGAAATACTCTCCTGGATATTTATTTCGTAATTGATTAATATCCTTTACATAAATGCTTGGGATGATTAATGCATCTAACTGATCGGCCTCATACAGCGCCAGTCTATCCAGTGGCTCCATCCTGGAGACATCGGTCAGTTCTAACTGCTGAACATTGCCTTGGAAGATTCCCTGATAAAGTTCGTTGCGGACCATGATCAGGGATTTATCCGGGTGCCAGGATTCTAATCGGAATGGTCCATTGCTAACGATATTTCCGATAGCGGTCCAATCCAGGCCAAGTTTCTCAATTGCATGTCGCGGCACTGCGAAAGCACACTCATGAGCCAGCAAGCTGAGGAAATATCCGGCCGGTTCTTCAAGATCCACCACCAGTGTAAGCTGGTCTATGGCCTTCACTCCAACCTGGTTGGGATCGGATGTCTCCCCCAGGTGGAATGCCCGGGCGCCTTTGAGATCGTATAGTAATTCGGCATTTGGTGATTCGTTGGCAGGATTCAGCTCCCGCTTCCAGGCGTATTCAAAATCACCCGCGGTGAGCGGGCGCCCATCGCTCC
>JBEQLH010000332.1:0-3162 GCA_040326075.1 Anaerolineales bacterium | reverse complement strand
TTTGGCATGGCCATAAAACTGATTGGGATACCAGCTTCGGCATAGATCAGTGCTGATTCAATGCCATGTTCATCATGGCTGAGGGGAGCAATTCCGCAGATATTGGCGCAAATTGGAGGGCGACTCCGACGTTCAGACTCACTGCCGGCGACAACAGTCGCCATTTCGACCAGGTATGATGCTAACTCAGGATTCACCGTTGTCCCACCTCGAACGTGTTTTAAGGTGTTTGTTAGTCCAGCATGGCATTCATGCAAAGGGGCGGTTTTTCCAAAATCCTGGGCGCTGACCGATGGCCAGAAGAAACTTAACAATGGAATGGCATCACCTACGCGGGCCATCATTGCGACATCTGCTTTCCTCGAAGCCCGCTTTTCGCGGGTATGCAGATCGATCACATGCACACCGCAGCCATCCGTTGTCAGGTATGAACAACTGCCATCAAGAGTAAGATCAAAACGTGGTTCACGCCCCCCAAGAACTATAGTTCGCGGCGCGGTTGCCATCGCTTCATCTACCAAATCCGGAGGAATGCGAACAATCTTAGAATCCCAGTCAACCTCAGCACCATGATCAGCAAATATTGTTAACGCCTTCTTGGAGGAGTAATGCACCCCTACATCCGCTAACAGCTGGTATGTCCCTTTTCGAAGTGTATCAATTTCAGATGGACTTAATATTTCAATCTTATGGTGAGAGGATATCGAGATAATATCAGGTGTTTTGGAATATATTTCCATTATTTGTTTTCCATTTTTAAGATTTTCTGGTGATATATTTTAACTGTTGATCACCCAGCAGAGCTTGAACAGTGATGCAGCCCATTGTTCCTGCGCAACCAAGCAAAAATATTCGCATGAATGACCTCTGCCTGTTAATAGAGGGGATTACTTACCTCATCATCACAAGTTAGCTCAAATTAGAGCCATTCTGTTTCTTCGAACACCTTGATACCCCGGATCTTCAGCTCATCAAAGAACATTTCTGGATCGATGGCCAATTCAGGGGGTACGACTCCCCGAAGGCTGATATCTCCCCGGGCAATCATTTGAGCACCGATACTGAGAGGAATGGCTATATTCTTGTAATAGGCTGCTTTCCCACCCCATTCGCTCATCGGAGGATGTTCAGTCCAGAGTTTTATTTTGAGGTCTTTGCTATCTTTTTTACCAAATACTTCCACGACCAATCCATATCCCCAGACTGGAGTTTCCTTGGTGCGGGGTGATCGAAGCAATAGTTCGAGCATCATATCAAGGGTATTGGTCTCAACACCCTTGTAGGTGAAAGGCACCTCGTCAAATAAACCCCATTCCAGCATAGTTTTAGCAAGATTCATGGCCTGGGGCGGGAAACATCCGTGCACAGATACATTTTTGACACCCAGGCTTTTGGGCATGGTTCGTGTTTCAGGATGAGGGATATAACAGACTTCCTGAACTCCGATTTCTCCCTTATAGTCCACCGTTTTTAATCCCTCAAAAGGTCCAACCATGTGGTACTCACCGTTTTCAACATAGAACCTGGTTTCAGTTTTAGGATTGAATTCCCACAGAAAGGTTACTAACAAGCCTGGAGCTGGTGCAGGGCAGCGGAAGGCGGCAAAATTGATCTGGATATCCTCAACTTCATCCATCTGGTTTGCAGCATGTTTGGCCATAGCGTTGGTGATCCCGGGTGTCGCACCCACGCCAGGGATGTAGACAATATCTTTTTCTTTGGCAACAGCATCATAGCTCCACTGGTCTTCTTCTGTGGCTACATCCAATCCGTTCACACCTTTCTCAGCACAAGCCCTGGTGACCACCGGATCATATTCACAGGGTAAACCACTGATCACCACATCATGACCTGGAAATAGTTCCAACATTGAGTCGTAATCTTTCGCATCAAATGGGACAGCTTTTAATCTTGGATCGCCAATTTCCTTAATAAGTTTATTGGCAGCGTCCAGGTTGTATTCTGCAACCACTATTTCGTCGAACGTGCTGTATTGTGCCAGATCCCGGGTGGTCTCACTGCAGACTGCTCCCGCTCCTCCTAATACCAGTACTTTCATTTTGATCTCCTTTTCCAGAAAAATTAGATTTATGAATGGTGCCCAATTGAATCCTAGTCAGGTTTTTGGGCTCTAATGCTTTTGAGGATCTTGAAGTTAAGTGGTGAACATTGGCTACCCTCCTGATACAGTGGTCATAAGATTAACAACATCTCCGTCTGTGTGGATCTGATCCCTGGTTGCAGTTCGTCCGTTGAGCACCAGCAAGAGGGAATCAGGATCAAGATCGATCGAATATTATTCAAGCACATCTTGAATTGAGCTCCCACCTGGCAAATTGATAGTTAACTTATCCAGGATTTCATCCGGAGTTTGCAGTCGTAATGTTGTGTGTAAGTGAACCTCAATCTTCATTCTAATATCTCTGATTCCCAGTTATATACACGATCTACCTCATTGATCTGTGCCCTCCGGGAAGCTTCTACCTGGATGGTGGTGTCTAAGTGATCAATCTTGGCGCTTATTGTCAAACCGCTGGTATGATCCACTCCCTGGGGTGATGTGGCGTAAGTAACACCGGTACCGCTGGAGAAATCTAAATACCGCCCCCCTGCAGAGTCGTAAAGGAAAATACCTTCGATACGTTCAGGTTGGATCTCGGTCAGGTGTGTGAAGACAGGGGAAAGATGTTTTATGGACTCTGTCATATGTTCATCTACCATCCAGCCAATCAGGCGGGTTAGCCAGCTTCCTCTTGTGCCTTTTTGTAGATCCAATTCAGTTCGTCCTGGATCTCATCCGCAAGCGGTAATGGTTTATGGTTCTTCAGGATCTGGTCGACTTTCTCCCGTGCCTCATCTAGGATATCTCTCTTTCCTGAATTTTCCCAGGCTTTCTGGGTTTTGTGAAAACCGAGTTTAGGGATTAGCCACTCCCCTGAACGCATGCTAACCGCGGTGGATTTCTCACCCAGGAAATTGCCACCTGGGCCAACGCGCTGGATAACATCATCCAGCCACATCTCATTACAGGTTGAGATACCGCGATGGGCTTGTTTTGCCATCCGGAATACTTCAGCATCAATCACCAATTGCTCCAGGCTCAGGATCATCGAGCCTCCCATCA
Source organism: Anaerolineales bacterium (assembly GCA_040326075.1). Taxonomy (GTDB): domain Bacteria; phylum Chloroflexota; class Anaerolineae; order Anaerolineales; family UBA4823; genus PFL25. The sequence continues at coordinate 38 of JBEQLH010000332.1, read as the reverse complement.
GACCAGCCCCCACAATCAAATCGGGCCAGGATAACATT
>JBEQLH010000013.1:0-28162 GCA_040326075.1 Anaerolineales bacterium | reverse complement strand
TGACTTCCCTCCACATCAGGTGAACTATTTAATTCGTAAATTTCTTAATGGATTCGCTCTTCTTGGAATTATATACCCATTACTGGCAATCCCCACTTCAGTGTTGGCAAGGATAATTACCGCAGAGCAAACCAAGTCCGCAGAGATTATTTAACCCTTTCTCTGTGAACTCAGCCAATTCAGGGATAAAAATAACCACGTTTAGGCAGCAAAATCCATCAGGGGTTTGGACTTGATTTCCTCTGTTTTATTGGAACCATGGATAGACTAAAGGTTAATATCTAATACCCAATATCCAATCCCGAATTTTGGGGCCAGTCGGATTGGCGCCGGTCTATGCCCTCACAGCTAAGGTATATGACCAGTGCGTCTGGATGATCTCCCAACCCTCGCTGGACCGCCGGTATACTTCAGTACAGTTCCACTTGTACTCATCCTCAGCTTTGCCATAAGAGACAAAGTTGAATGTGATTACAGCGGCGTCGCCAACGCGCTGTACGAGGGGGTTCAACAATTCGAAGCGCTCGAATGACACCTTGCCCCTTATCCCCTCATAGTAATCGCTTAATGCCTCACGACCATCAATCCGCCGTTCAAGGTTCGGATCAAAATACACGACATCAGGGGCGCAGATTTCAAGAAACCCTGAGGGATCACCATTGCCCCAGCGATCGAGAGCTGCGCATTCCATGGCGATAATCGTTTCGATCAGAGCATCATCAGGTGTATCCATTGTATGGGCCATCACTACCTCCCTTGTTTTGACTGATTGTATTTACCATGCTATGCATCAAGACCTTCACGTCCAAGCAAACCAAGAATAAGCGACAACTCCCCGCGATGATGAATTTCATGCTCCATAACATGCCATATCATATCTATCAATGGATATGTTTCTCCCCACTGTGCCTCTATTTCTATCTCAAGATCTTCATCCACAAGGCTTTCTAAATACCCGATAGTCTCTTTATGAACACCTGCCAACAATGCTTTTATCGACTCAATTGTCGGGTATGAATGCTCTACATATAGAGGCGGGAATTCATCAATTTCACGAGTGATTCCATATTGGATTTCACCATATTCTTCTTGAGCAATATGCAGGATGATTTGGCGAACAGAATACCCATTTTTATACGCAATGTAATTCAAATCTTCGCCAGAAAATTTTTCGATAGTATCTATTAAGCCCTTGCGAACTTGTTTCCAGAATTGGATGATTTTAGTCACCTTCATGGGAACTCCTACTTACATTTCGACATTGAATAACGTCGCCGATTTTCCTCTGTCCGCATAACGGATTTGTTTACCGCCCGCCAGGTTTGACTTGGAAATTCTACAAACCCGAGCCGAGTTTGCTTAAAACGCGCCCCTTACCCTCCACCGAAGGCGGGTCGGCTACAACTTGGGTTAGCCCGCAAAGGAATCTAGCTATCAATATTGCTTTCAGCGAGAATAGTACACCACTCCAATTCAGTGGGGGCAACAGGAAGACCATCCGCTCTAGCTCCATCGAATATTTCACTCACCGGTGTGGGCAAGGCTTTTGCCAAACAAGAGTTTTCAATCTTTGGATTCCATCCATTGGAAGAAAAGTATTGCAATGTCGATTCTTTGTATACAAATGCTTCAATGCCTGCTTCTTTAATCACATCACGGTTTAAGTCATCTTCCATTGGGAAAAAATGAGATATTGCCATGAATATTCCACTGACAACGCGCTTAAGCTCGTTCATCAAATCCCCAGGGTCTTCAATATTTGGAAGCCCCAGGTTTGTGGTCATTATCTCGATTGCCCCTTTCTTAAATGGTGTTTTCCGAGCATCGAAAGCAAGGAAGCTGACGAGATGATCCAACTCAAGAAATCGAAAATATTTTCGATCCCGACGAAGGACATTGGGGCTGAAGTCCGTAGCTACTACTGGACGACGCAGTTGGCTGGCGATTTTCTCAACCAGATAGCATCTGCCTGAAGCGAGATCAACGATTGGTTCGTCGAACGCACGAAGACAATCCAATGTGTATTCAATCTGACTATCCCAACAAGCCATGTACTCGGTTGTATACAGATTTTTGTGCGCAAGTTCCTCGATTACCTTTCCATCCCCAAATTTTCCTCGCTCATCCAGGATCAACGCCCGAAATTGTTGATCAGTTGGCGAGAGATTATCCACCGGCCCGTCCATCAATTTCAATTCAAGCTCTGGGTGAGATTTTAGATGTAAAGTCATCTGGCTATCCACTTGCTCCCACATGTCGTTGCGAGGCAAGTCTGGGGTTAGGAATATACCTATCCCATCGATTACTGGGTACACAGCTCTACAACTAGAACAGTGTGCCTCGGCCTGCTCAATTTGATCTTTACTTTCGTATGCTATTTGCCAATCGAGTTGACAGTGGCAAATAGGACACTCGAGCATTTCAACTAAAAAATTATTCATTTTTCATCATCCTGACATCTGCGGGCTAACGGGGTGATAACCAAATCTCTTAATGCAATATCACCTCGTTGAACCATTATACATTCAAGTATCGAAACCAGATCAAGGCGACACACTGCATACTAAATGCCAAACACTAACCGCTAATTCCTAATATCCAATCCCTAATATTTGACATTTAAACCCAATTGCTAAAAGCTCTCAGCTGGCGGGATCTCCTCGAGAAAGCTGGAGAAAACTATTCCCAGGCTTCACGGTGAAGATCGGCGAGAAGCTTGTGGCCCTCAGCATTGAAATGAAGGCCATCGCTCAGGAATACACCTTCATTTGCCTGGTCGCCAGCCGGTCCATTTACGCCTCTATATGTATCAACAACGATATTTCCTCGCTCCTGGGCTGCCTGTACAAGATGATCATGCCATGATTCATAAGCTTCCTTTTGTAAAACATCAAACCATCCATTGTCATTCCAGTCTGTGACCATGCGTGATCCGAGCACGTTATTCGCTATCATAATCCGCGTATCATCTGATGAGTTTAAAGCAAGGATTTCGTCAAGAGTTGCGTCAATTGATTCATTAACCTGGCCAACTTTCTCTCGCATACAATCAAGATTCTCATCACCCCCGCATATCCCCTTCTCATACTGCGATACCGGAAAGCCTAGATCATTCCAACCAATCCAAACCGTGATCACATCTGCACCTGCAACTGCTTCCCGCCACGCCGCATTTGTCTGCAGGCGATTAAGCAATTCGCTTGTAGTTTGACCCGGAAAGCCAAGATTATGGACGATGACCTCTCCACCTAAGTCCTGTTCTAAATACTCAGCGAATAATTCTACATAGTTATCATCACCAACCCCCCAACCTGCTGGAATTGAATCACCCAGAGCAACATAGGACATTTCCTGTGGCGTTGAGCATCCTGAAATCATTACCATGATAGCGAGAAAAGATAGACAGATCAGATGAGCAGGAGTTATGTGTAGTTTCGACATGATCGACTCCCTTTTCTAAATTGAGGCTATATCAAACTGACTATCCAATCCCCAATCCCCATTATCCAGTATCTAGTAATAAATCCCCATCAGCTCCCCCGCAAAAATATCATCCCCACCGCTAAACCACCAAAGATCAGCACATCCACCATCGCTGCTGTAATCACCTCCCTGCTTTCCCGCGTGTCCACTACGCGTAAATCAGGAGCGATTCCCTCCACCTTCAGCAGGGGACCACCAAACCAGGCGAAGATCGCCCCGCCCAGCAGGCCGCCCATATGCCCCCAGTTGTCAATCCCCGGCGATAATCCGATGATAAAGTTCACAATGGCGATCATGATGATATTGTTCAGCGCCCGGCGGGCCACGCCGCCAAACACCTTTTGATTTTGATACAGGAACACGCCCTCCGCCGCCAGTAAGCCAAAGATAGCCGTTGAGGAGCCCAGAGAGGGAGAGGCAGAAAACATGAAGGAGAACACATTACCCGCAAAGCCGCCCAAAAAGAAAAGCAGCAGGAAACGGCCGTGCTTATAGTAGCGTTCCAATCCCGGTCCAAAAATGTACAATGCATACATGTTGAAACCCAGGTGCAGGATGGAGCCATGCAGAAACATTGGCGTGAATAAGCGCCAGTACTGTCCATCCAGGATCAATTCATTTACCTTCAGACCCATATTTGCGACGATATCGTATCCAAACAGGTATTCTCCGGCAGCTTGCAGCAAGAAAATGGCGACATTAATCGCTAGGAGAATGTAGGTAACATAAGGTCGGCTTGAGGGCGTGGTGATAGCTACCCTCTGGCTGGGAGGCGGGGTTAATGGCTGGTATTCCGGGCTTGTGGATTCGGGTGGGTAATCAGTTGGTTGGGGTTCTTGAGTCACAAAGTCACCTTTCTTGGGATGGCGCGCTGATGTTCGGCCTGAATGATGGATAGGATGCTGTCAACCGCTTCATCAAGATGACAATCGCGATTCAGCACCACGTAATCAAATTCTTCGATCTGGGTCAGCTCCTGGCGGGCGGTCTCGATGCGGATCTGCATACTTTCCCGGGTTTCAGTCTTGCGCTCCACCAGGCGCTCGATCAACTCCTGCTCATCCTGGGTGGTTAAGAAAATCAAGATCGCTTCAGGAGAGATCTTGCGCATGGTTGCAGCTCCCTGTACATCGAGACGCATGATCACATCTTTCCCGCTGGCCAGCGCCTGGCGGACCTGTTCTGTGGGGATGCCCTTATAGTCATCGTATACGATGGCGTATTCGAGCAGTTCACCTTGATCGATCATCTCATTGAATTCCTCGGGCGATATGAAGAAATAATCAACCCCATGCTGCTCACCATCTCGCTGGGGGCGGGTGGTGGCGGTGACGACAAAGTGGAAAGGCAAATCGCGCTCCTTCATCCTTTTGATCACGCTGTCTTTCCCCACCCCAGAGGGTCCAGAAATGACGATCAGCAAAGGTTCAAGGGGTGAATTTTGATTATGATTGTTAATAGTGCTCATAAATTTCCGGCCTTGCAGGAGGGTATAATTTGATCCTGGAAATTTGCCTCAGGAGGTATGTTGATGCCGAGCTATGAATACCGGTGTTTGGATTGTAAGCGCAGGTTTGAAGTATTCCTGTCCTATGCTGAATATGGTGAAAAACATGTTCATTGTGCCTATTGTAACAGCGAAGAAGTACAGCGGAAGATAGGTCGCATCCGGGTTGCTCATTCTGAGGAAAGCCGCCTGGAAAATCTGGCAGACCCGGAAAATCTGGCTGGGCTGGAGGATGATCCGAAAGCCATGGCCCGCATGATGCGCCAGATGGGTTCTGAAATGGGTGAAGATCTGGGTCCAGAGTACGATGAAGTGCTGGACCGGCTCGAATCAGGTCAAAGTCCCGAAGATATCGAGTCATCCATGCCTGACTTAGGTTCTGAGGAGGGCGGCATGGGCGGGGGCGGTTTCCCTGGTTTATAACTTAGGGATAATAACGTTTTAATATTGAGGTGTAGCTCCTAAGATTTCTCAGTTTTCATCAATCTATCCTGGATCACCTGCCGCATGGCTGCCTGGACCTTTTCCGGTGGCTGTCCGGCGTCGATCTTCACCCAGCGCTGCGGTTCAGCCTTCGCCAATGCATGGTAGCCTTTGCGGACCCGTTCGTGAAACTCTAAACTGTAAGCGTCGAGCCGGTTCCATTCACTGCCGTCAGCTTTGCGCTGCAGCCCCTCTTCCACCTTTAAATCTAATAATAAAGTCAGTTCCGGTTTCAGACCTCCAGTAGCAAAATTGATCAGGTTCTGGATCTGGTCCAAATCATTCTGGTGTCCATAGCCCTGGTACGCCATGGTCGAGTCGGCATACCGGTCGCACAATACCACGTAGCCATCATTTAAGTGAGGTTTGATGACCTGTTCCACGAGTTGGGCCCGCGCCGCCAGGAAGAGCAGCGTTTCAGTGCGCGGATTCATCCCGGTATTTTTTAGATCTGCCAGAATGCGGCGGATCTGGTCGCCGATCGGGGTACCGCCTGGCTCACGTGTGATCAGGACTTGATAACCTTGCTGGATTAAGTAGTCAGATAGAGGGCTGACCTGTAAGGTTTTCCCGCTCCCATCCGGACCTTCAACAGTGATGAACATGGTTTGAGGAGCTCTTAGTCCCTGAAGATGCGTACCCGCCGATGTGGTTCCTTCCCGTAAGAGTGAGAAGTCAGGTTGGCCTGGCGGGCCATCTCGTGCTGCAGCCGACGGATGTAAGAAGTAGCTGGTGGAAGTTCGATCCAGCGTTCGCCGTTCAGAACAGCGTTGATTGCGCCCTCCGTTTCCTGCACAACTCGCTCAACGGGTTGATCTTCATTAATCTCGCGTGACAGGTTGAACAAATCGCTGAGGAATTGCTGCATCTGGTTGACAGTGTTGGAGCGCAGGACGTAAATCGGAATACCGCGTTGTTCTGCATCGACGATTGGCCGCTGGCGTTTCCGGTAATAAGAGCGTAAAGTGACTAAAACATCCGCATCACCAAAGACCTTCATCACCTGCACGGGTACAGCGAGTCGCTTTGCAGCCTGGATTAACCGGTTCCTCGCCACCCCATACGGGTAAATGCGAATGGTTTGCAGCGGAGTGCTCGGCGATTGATCATTCTGAAATTCAATCGGGGTGGGTTCGACATTGGCACCCTGGCGCTGACGTTTTGGTCCGCTATTTGCCATCCGCCCGAAACCTTGTTGGGATCCCCCAGATTGGCGGGTTGTCGCTGGCGCCTGACTTTTCTCGACCTGGATTTCCCCATCCGTCGTTCGGGTCCGGATTTCTGGCGGCAGCGGATAGCCGCGCAGCAGGGCATCCACAGCTTCGGCGACCTCGTAATTGACCGCCAGGCGATCGCGGGTCTGGATCTCGATCAGCACATCAAATGTGGGTGGGGAGCGGCGCTCGAGTACAGTTTTTTGGGTGCCTCGCCGGCGGGCCTCCTCATCCGAGAGAGTGACGGATTCGATGCCCCCGAGAAGGTCGGAAAGCGTTGGGTTGAGCAGTAAATTCTCGAGCGTGTTCCCATGAGCGGTCCCGATCAACTGCACGCCGCGTTCAGCGATGGTTCGTGCTGCAGCCGCTTCCAACTCGCGCCCGATCTCATCGATCACGATCACTTCGGGATTGTGGTTCTCGACCGCCTCGATCATCACTTCATGCTGCAGGGCGGGAGTGGTAACTTGCATTCGCCGGGCACGACCAACCGCGGGATGGGGTACATCGCCATCGCCGCCAATTTCATTCGATGTATCCACGATCACGACCCGCTTGGTTTCCGCCAGGATGCGGGCAGCCTCCCGTAATTGGGTTGTTTTTCCCACCCCCGGACGCCCCAGGAGCAGCAGACCTTTTCCACTCTCTATCAAATCCTGGATCAGGTCGGTCGTTCCGTATACCGCCCGTCCAATCCGGCAGGTCAATCCAACGATATCCCCCCGTCGGTTTCGGATGGCGGAAATGCGGTGTAGCGTGCGCTCAAGACCAGCCCGGTTATCGCTGTCAAATTCGCTGATCTTTCCGGTGACATGGTCGATGTCAGCCTTGGTCACATCAACTTGGCTGAGAATTACTTCCCGATCGATGAATCGTGCCGTGGGAACTCGTCCAAGGTCTAAGATGACCTCTAACAGGTTATCGCTATCATCCTCTTGGAGCACGGATTGGGCGATATGTGCAGGCAGTACACCCATCAATGCTTGTAAATCGTCTGTGATCTTATTTTGTGCCATTAACTATTTTACTTCCCTCTGATCTCGTAAAGGAGGTGGTGATTTCTTGTTGTCCACCTTCCATGGCTGGGAGGGTGAAGGTGCTCCGGACCTTTTTAGCTATCGCCAGGTGTTTAACCATGACTGCCTGGAGCGGACCAGCTTCTGCTTGCATATCTTCCAATGAATGCTCTATCCAGGATTGGTACGAGCGAACGCACATATAAATCGATCGCGAATGACGGTTCGGTATATTGTGCAGCAGGTCTTCTAATCTCTCAGCCACGTCTTGAGTATCTGGATGAATAAAAGGATGTACCCATATTCCACGCTGTCCATATTTCACCTCAGCATAAGCCATTAGTTCATCATCCTGGTAATAAACCAGGCCTTTCATTTGATCTGTGGGCAGCGATTCAACCTGTTGGACCAGGGGGGGCACCAGGGTGTTGTACAAAGATCGCACCGGGATGACATCATGCCTTGAGATTTCGCGCCAATGTGATGGTTCGGGATTGTGCTCATCATCACCCTCACATTGCCAAATTCGTTGCCGGACATAAAGAGCAAACCCGGCTTTACGCAAATTTTCAAACGCTGTCGTGCGCTCATCTACTTCTGCCATAAGGTGAAATGCGCCGCGTTCCCCAATTTTCTGAATGATGTATTCAAGAAGTGCGTTCAGAGCGGCCGTCTCGAGCGAAGTTTCAGGAGCCAGGAAGGTAAGACGAGCGAGCTGGTCCCCTTGGGTATGCGATACCTGGCCCATCAATCGGTCAAAGTTGTTATCTTCATCCTCGCATAAGTAGGTATAAATCCCAATGGTAGGGGCAAAATATGAGAGTACAGCCCTGGTAGATACGATTGCTTCACCGCGGGTCAAAATTGAGGCGCTATCGAAAAATAGGCCGCGATTCCGGTATCGCAGCAATGTGGGGAAATCACGCCAAGCAAACTGTCTGATGATCATATGGAGTAATTAATTCTCGCGTAAGCCATGTAAACCAATTTTGGAGTTTCCGGTTTATCGGTTCACCAGGGTGAGGAAGTACCGGTGAAAACGATCATCTGCGGTGAGCTCGGGATGAAAGACAGTGGCTAATAAATTTCCTTGTTGGGCAGCGACGATGCGGCCATCTGGCAGGGTCGCCAGGATCTGGGTTGTCCCTTCAACGGACTCTATCAAAGGGGCTCGGATAAATACAGCATGATATGGACGCTGCTCCTGTCCTTCGAGTCCTCGCAGTACAGGTACATCGAGATCGGTCTCAAAACTGGCTACCTGCCTGCCGAAAGCGTTCCGTTCCACGGTGATATCCATTAAATGAAGCAATGGCTGTTGCCGGCGAGCATCTTTGGAGAGCAGTATCGCGCCAGCACAGGTGCCCCAGATGGCATGCTTTTTGCTGAATTTCCTTATAGGTTCAATGAGCTGGTAATCCTCGGCCAGCTTGCCGATGGTGGTCGATTCTCCACCGGGGATGATTAGTCCATCAAGTTTGTCTAACTGGTCCGGCAGCCGGACTTGAGACGCCTCAATCCCGATGCGTTCGAGGATTGAAATATGTTCAGCAAAATCTCCCTGCAGAGCGAGGACACCAATCTTCATACCGGGAATTAATAGACTTTGTCTGTTGATTCGCGAATCATTTACCAGCCGCGATCGGCGATCAACTCGTTTTCTGGAATGGAGGATATCTGCCGTCCAACCATTGGGTCACCCAGGTTGCGGCTGACTTCTGCCAGGATGTAGGGATCATCGTAATGGGTAACAGCCTTGACTATCGCCGCAGCACGCGTGGCAGGATCGCCAGATTTGAAGATCCCTGAACCGACAAAGACACCATCCACGCCCAACTGCATCATCATGGCCGCATCAGCCGGGGTTGCGAGCCCACCGGCCGCGAAATTAACTACAGGTAGATTACCAAGGGCGCGGGTTTCAAGCACTAACTCGTAAGGAGCACCAATTTCCTTGGCGTAGCTCATCAGCTCTTCTTCTGGCATATTCTGCAAACGGCGGATCTCACCTAGAACGGACCGTGCGTGGCGCACAGCTTCCACGACATCACCGGTTCCAGCTTCGCCTTTGGTACGGATCATCGCGGCGCCTTCCCCGATCCGGCGCAGGGCTTCTCCCAGGTTGCGGCATCCACAAACAAAAGGAACTTTGAACTCATGCTTGTTGATATGGTGGGCTTCATCGGCAGGTGTTAACACCTCAGATTCATCGATATAATCGACCCCAATCGCTTCCAGGATTTGCGCCTCGACAAAGTGCCCGATGCGAGCTTTGGCCATGACCGGAATGGTCACCGTGTCCATGATCTGCAGGATCAGTTCTGGATCGCTCATCCGTGCTACCCCACCGTGTTCACGGATGTCGGCAGGTACACGTTCAAGAGCCATTACTGCGACTGCGCCTGCGTCTTCGGCGATTCGAGCGTGTTCATGGGTAACGACATCCATAATTACGCCACCCTTCAACATTTGAGCCAACCCTTTCTTGACCGCAAAAGTGGCAACTTGTTTTTCCATACTTTCTCAACCTCCATGAATATTGCGAACTATTTCGCCAATTTCATTCTACCACGCAGCGAATTGCCTGACAATTGACGTCTAAATTTGGTTTGCTGTTCTTATAAGATATTAACAAAGCCAGTTTCTTAATTTTCTGATCGCACTTATGAACAGCTTTCAACATAATAGGTCATTAATGGTCAATCCCCACCAAAAGACATGGTGGGGAAGGGGATCAGGTGCTTAATCGGTTTTGAAAATCTCGTTAAAACCAGGATTAATCTTGTTCTGAATCCGTTTCTTCCTCTTCGCTGCTACCAATTCCGAGCGGGATCCACTTACTCTCATCCTTCAAGCGGTGCTGGAAACCACCCCTCTCGTGGACTGAGTCAAAACCTTCTGGTTTGATGAAAAGATGGTCACCTTCCAATAAACCACTGATACCCGATTGTCCTGGTTCAGGGCGTTTCAAACCAGGTCGGGCTGCGTCTTCAGGCTTATAATCCGTTGGTTCTTCATAGGTTGTGATGAAACCCTCAAAGTTACGCAAGATGATTTTGTGATCTGACATGCTCAGAAGATAGTTGGGACCCACAGGAATCTTGCCACCCCCACCCGGCGCATCGATAATAAATACGGGGACTGCATAACCCGAGGTGTGACCGCGCAAGCCTTCCATGATTTCAATGCCCTTGGCGACTGGTGTTCGGAAGTGCCCGGCGCCTTCTACCAAGTCGCACTGGTAGAGATAATAGGGACGAACCCGAATGCGCACCAGGTCTTGCACCAATTGCCTTTGAATGTGTACGCTGTCATTCACGCCTGCCAGGAGCACCGATTGGTTGCCAAGCGGTATTCCGGCCATGGACATCCGGTCACAAGCTTCTGCCAGTTCAGCAGTGATCTCGTTGGGATGGTTAACGTGTATGTTGATCCATAGTGGGTGATATTTTTTGAGTACATCGGTCAGCTCATCTGTGATTCGCATAGGCAGGAAGACAGGTACTCGCGAACCAATGCGTACGATCTCAATATGGGGGATCTCCCGCAAACGGCGAAGGATTTCATCCAGTATTTTGGGTGCCAAAACCAGGGGATCTCCCCCTGAAAGGAGCACATCTCGAATTTGCGGGGTGCGTTTGAGATATTCAATCTGCAGATCGAATTCTGAGCGTGAGAATGTGGCAGAAGGGTCACCAACGATGCGTGAACGTGTGCAGTACCGGCAGTATGAAGCGCATTGAGTCGTCACCAGCATTAATGCGCGATCAGGGTATCGGTGAACCAATCCTGGTACAGGAGAATGGCGGTCTTCAGCCAGGGAGTCCTCCATCATCGCCGTGAAAGGCGTTAATTCTGTCTCAGTTGGTATAACCTGTTTGCGAATAGGATCATTGGGATCGTTTGGATCGATCAAAGAGATGAAATAGGGAGTGATGTCAACGCGAAACAAATGTGCTGCACTGAGTGCTTTTCGTTCGCTGTCACTGAGCGGCACCACCTTTTCAAATTCTTCCGGTGTGTTTATCCTGTTGCTCAGCTGCCATCGCCAGTTGTTCCATTTCTCTTCAGGTACATCAACATATGCCGGTGCTCGCTTAGAAGCGAAGTATGTATTCGCCATCTGGAATTTCTCCTTAAGTGCTATCTGACTCACAATAAATATACTGCTGATTGTTTTCCAATAATATCCCTCCAACAATAGTTAGAGAGCTGCTTTCCTCACAAGTACATCCCCTTCTGTCGTTCGAACCCCCCGGAAGTTCGGGTTCCTCAGCGGGTGTTGAACGGTTGCAAGCGGTCGCGGAGGCGGCATAGATGAGGATTACAACAAGATTATCACGGACTGAGAATTACCTCCAAACTTGATAGATTGACGATCCCAGGGATTTTATCTCCGGGCTCCCAAACTTGTACACGCACCCTGGTTGTGTAATCCACGTTAAATGGAACATCGATAGCAAATTCTCCATACAAATTTTCAGGTAATGGGGTCACGGAGACCTGTCTTGTGCCCACGATTCTACCATCGCTGGTTGATAATTCGATCATCAATGGTTGTGTTGAACGTGGGCGTGCGAGACCGGTAACACGCATCGTTCCTCCCTGGATCAATGTATTTGGCCGTGGGGATTCAAGGGCGATATCCTCTAGCTGATCTAGCGGTTGATTGAGGTCCTGAATTCCCGTGGAAAGTAAAAGCAAATCTACCGAGGAGAGTGATTTTATCCTGCCATGTTCATCTTCCACACTGAGCTGCAGACGGCCGTTTTCAGCAACAGAATTAATCCCGTAGGATATATCGCTGCCCAGGCTAACCCATTCATTTTGCACGGTTTGATAACTTAGAACTTCGCGCATCAATAATCGCCCATCCTCCCCTAACAACTCGATGCGGATGACAGATTCAGGCCCGGGTTTAGCAGATGCTTTAAGAGCGAAAGGCGATGTAACCTTTGAAGCTGGTCCTGGGCTGAGAATTTGAATGGTTGATGGGGGGATATTTTCTGGTGGTATTGGTGAGTCCGATGCAGGTTGGGTTGGTGAGGGCAGGAGGGTTGGCGTGGCGATTCGTGGATTGGGGGTTGGAGATGGCGTACCAGTGAGCGTGGGTTCGGGGGAGGGGGATGGTTTAACAGTGGTTGCAGGTGTGTCGGCACCTGTATTGTCCGCTTGGACCACGATCCCCTGGGCTGTGACAGTCATCGCGATCACAGTGGGGAGGTATTCAGTGGGATATGGCGTAGGGAGAGGTGAACCCGTGATTATGCTGCAGCTGGCAAGTGCAGAGAATAACATGACAAGGATGGAAAAAGGTAAATACTTACTTCTTGACATGTTAAGTGGGTTTGCTCAAGAATAAAAGCTTCTTTTGTTGGGATTTATTCAATGGTATGGCGATTAATCACATCTTGTAAATCTTGCAACCGAATCGGTTTTGTGAGGAACTCTTCTGCACCTGCGGCGAGTGATAAATCACCAGCATCAATCTCCGGGCTGGCAGAGAGCACAACTACAGGGATATCCGCAACGCTTGGATTACCCTTGAAATATCTGACCAGTGTCAAACCATCCATGTCAGGTAGATTCATATCCGTCATAATCAGATCAGGCGGCTGAATTGTCACCAAAGTTTGAGCTTCACCTCCAGAGCTGGCTAAGATGGCCTCGTGCTCGAATAGCTCCACCGATCTTTTCAATGTCTCAAGAGTGAGCGGATCATCGTCTACAAATAGTATGCGTGCCATATTTACACCTGTATCCTAAAAATGTCTTTTAAAGCCCATAGATCTCAGAATATTTTTCGTTCAGGTAGCGCAGGTAAGGTTGTGGATCGATCTTGCTCCCAGTAATGCGCAAGACTAGTTCCTGGGGTTCAAATTTGGCACCATGGCGGTGGATCTTGTCTCGCATCCATCCAGTTAATTCATCGAATACTCCGTGCTGGATTTGATCCAGAAGAGTGGGGACATCCTTTTGTACGGACTCCCACAATTGGGCAGCGACAAGATTGCCGAGAGCGTAGGTGGAGAAATAACCAAACATTCCACCTGACCAATGAATGTCTTGCAGGACACCCTCGGCATCGGAAGAAGGGGTAATGCCCAGGTAGTCTTGCATGCCATTATTCCAGGCTTCAGGTAAATCCTTCACGGCAAGTTTCCCTTCGATCAGGGCGATCTCCAATTCTAACCGCAGCATGATATGCAAATTGTACGTGGCTTCATCAGCTTCAACCCGGATTGGAGATGGTTCAACCTTGTTGATGGCCTTATAGAAGGAGTCCAAAGAAACGTCGCTCAATTGGGTGGGGAAGTGTTCTTGCAAGCGTGGATAGAAATAAGCCCAAAATTGGTGAGATCGTCCGATGATGTTTTCGTACATGCGCGATTGTGATTCATGGATTGCAAGTGAAGCACCATTATCAAGTGGAGTGCGAGCCAGTCCTGGATCAACCCCCTGGGCGTAAAGACCATGCCCGCATTCATGGGTTGTGCTGAAAAAGGCAGATGAGAAGTAGTTCTGCATGAAGCGCGTGGTGATGCGGACATCCCCCACACCAAAACCCTGGGTGAAAGGATGGGTGGATTTGTCTTGCCGACCGCGCTGCCAATCAAATCCATAGCGGGTGATCACGTCAACCCCAAAATCCCATTGTTTGCCTTCGTCGTAATGCTGGTGGAGGAAAGAGTCATCTACCTGGGAGCGTTCGCTCAGGGCACGGATCAAATCTACTTGCTGTCCCCTTATTCCAGAGAAGATCTCCTGAACATCGGTAGTTTTTAGACCAGGTTCATAATCATCTAGGAGCGGATCATAAATGCTGTCGTAGGGTTTGAAGCATTCAGCATATTGGCGTCGTAAATCGATGAGAGATTCAAGATATGGTTGAAAATCGCTGAAATTCGATTCCTCCCGAGCCCGCTTCCAGACTGGTAGAGCGTCACTCGAGTTCTTGGCAATCTCAGCCATTAAACTGGCTGGCACCTTCACCTTTTTTCTGTACAAGCGATTGGTAACCCGGATCAACCGGGCGTCATCCGAATCTGGATCTAGCTCACCAGCATAAGTTTGAAGACTCTCGAGCAGCTCACCGACTTGCTCCGCAGTGAAGGTAAGATGGGCAATTCGAGCGAGCAACGCAAGCTGGTGACCGCGACCAGTGGATCCCCCAGGAGGCATGTATGTTTCCCGGTCCCATCTCAGCAGGCCGGCGGCATCCGCCAGGTCATTGTATTCGTTGAGGATTGTTTTCAATTGGGCTAAACTGGTCTCAGGGCTCATTGAGTCTCCTTTAGATTTCATGATGAAATTAAACGATCTTCCACCTGAGCGGATCGCCGCGTAAGGCGGCTAAAACTTCGGTGGCGATATCAACTGCTGCTCGGGCCTGCGCTTCTTCTGTTTGTGCGGCAATATGCGGTGTGGTGATCACTCTGGGGTGTGAAACCAGGGCGGATAAACCGGGAGGCTCATTGGTAAACACATCGAGCGCCGCTCCAGCGACCTGTCCTGATTCTAAGGCGCCAAGCAAGGCGGTTTCATCGATGACCCCTCCCCGAGCTGTACAGATCAAGCGGATACCGTGTTTCATGTAACCAAATGATTGCCCATCGATCAAGCCTCTCGTTTCAGGGTTTAGAGGCACATGGATTGAAATAAAATCAGATCGAGCAAACAAATCCTGAAGGGTTGCGGGGGCTGCTTCACGAGTCTGGATGTCCGCAGGTGATATGAAAGGGTCATATCCAAGGACGGTCATCCGCAGTGATTTTGCCATATTCGCAACCAGGCTGCCGATATGTCCCATGCCGATGATCCCCAATACTTGATCCTTGATTTCAACTCCCAGAAATTGTTTCTTAAGCCATAAACCCGATTTCATGGTCGCATCCGCCGAGGGTAAAGAACGAGCCAGGGCGAATATCAGCGCCAAAGTGTGTTCCGCGACTGCCTGAGTGGTGGCAAGAGGTGAATTTACCACGGTCACATTGTGAAAATTTGCTGCCGCCAGGTCAATATTGTCCACTCCTACGCCGGCGCGACCGACGACTTTTAGCTTTTTTGCGGCAGTAAAAACCTCGGCTGTGACCCGGGTTCGGCCGCGCACGATCAATGCATCATATTCACTCATTATTGAGATCAATTTTTCTGTTGAAATATCTTTGTGTTCGTCGACCTGTGCAGCGTTGGAAAGGATAGCCAACCCATTTTCAGCCAGGCCATCTGTGACGAGAATTTTCCATTCGGGCATGGAAGTCTCCGATAAATGAATATTTGGGTTATTCCCATACATTGATTGATAAATCAGCCCCGATTGTACCTCAGATCACACATCCACTTCATCTATTGGTAGCACCCTGACATTAACCTTCCAGAGTCTTGAGGAGGGCTACTTCCCTGGAGGGAGCATTCAGGCCGAATTCTTCTCCAGGTAATTTGGGTTTTTGGGAAAGATTTTAGTTGCTCCTCGTCTGAGAGGGAAATTGCACACTACATCAATATCGGAATTATTAATTTTATGTCAAATGCAAGATCCTGCCCTTGACTTTTGCTGCCGGTCTGGGTACCATCGTAACAGTTTATGCGACTGTAATTTTTTTTGGTGGAGGTATTTATGGCAAATATTCCCGAGATCAATGAAGGTACATTCAATAACGAAGTATTAGAAGCTGCGGAGCCAGTATTGGTTGATTTCTCTGCTGTCTGGTGTGGTCCTTGCAAGATGCTGGATCCGATTGTCGAAGAATTGGCAACCGAATGGACAGGTAAGGTGAAGGTGGTGAAACTGGATGTTGACCATGCGCCGGGTATAGCCATGCAGTACCAGGTTTTGGGCGTGCCAACTCTGATGCTGTTCGTGGCGGGTGAGTCACGTGAGCGCATCACTGGCTTCCAACCAAAAGATCGTATTGTTTCAAAACTGAATCCACATATTAATAGTAATTAGCGGTTCACCGGATAACGCTCGAGATTCCCAGTCCTAAATTAACGGCTGGGAATTTTCTTTTAAGTGAGATCTTGATGAATCAGTTTATCTCGGATATACTACTTGTTATTGCAATTAGTTGCAATAACAAGTAGTAACGTTATGATCGATTCAAATCCTGAAGTATCCTGGCTGCGATCTCAAGGCTATCGGCTCACTCCCCAGCGATTGGCTATCTTGGAAGTGCTGCGATCCGCCAATGATCATTTAACCCCTTCGAAAATATACCAGCTGGTTGTGGCAGATTTGCCGGGGCTGACCGAAGCGACGGTCTATAGGACGCTGAATTTCCTGGCAGAACAAGGATTAGTTCTCGTCGCTCACCTGGGACGGGGCCAGCTGGTATACGAGATCGCTGAGCATGAACATCACCATCTTATTTGTAAAGAATGTGGGGAAATGAAGGAGATCGATCATCTAGAGATTAAGACGCTTTATGATCAATTTCTTGAGGATACTGGTTACCAGATTAACACCATCCACAGCACTTTTTTTGGTCTTTGCCCGGAATGTTTAGCGGATACAGCTCAATGATTTCTGAGATTCAAGGGCTCCAAAGGTTGGAGGTCTGAATGTTATTTTCCCCAACAGCGTTGCATATTCCCGATGGCTTCTTGTCGGTCCTGCTCTCAATTGTTCTCTGGGTTATCTCAATGACGATCGTGGCTTACGCGTTGAGACGAGTCGGTAAGGATCTGGGAGAACGTCAGGTGCCTTTGATGGGATTATTAGCTGCAGGTATCTTTGCCGGGCAGATGCTCAATTTCACAGTCATCGGTGGAACCTCCGGTCACTTGATGGGGGCAGCAATAGCAACCATCCTGATGGGACCATGGGCTGCCATCCTGATCATGACCAGTGTGGTCAGCATCCAGGCGCTCGTCTTTCAGGATGGTGGATTGCTGGTTCTCGGGGCGAATATCTTCAATATGGCCATTGTCGGCGTAACTGTGGCTTATATGGCATACCGCACCGTTATACTGATCGCTGGGAAAAAGAAGACGGGAGTGCTTATTGCTGGTTTCATGGCTGCTTGGCTCTCGATTGAGATAGCTGCATTGTCAGTTGCGATACAGTTAGCCATTTCCAACACTTCCCCTGCCAACCTGGCGATCCCGGCTATGGCAGGCGTGCATGCTCTGATCGGAATCGGGGAAGGTTTAATCACGGTTGGCGCATTAGCCTTTCTCTTATCAGCCCGCCCTGATTTATTACAGCAATCTGAAGCTCCCCAGGTAGGCAGTAAAATGGTGTGGTTGGTTGGCTTATTGGTCGCGGTTTCTTTGGTGATCGCCTCACCTTTAGCTTCAACAAATCCAGATGGTCTTGAGTGGGTGGCGATGCAAAATGGTTTCCTGGTTTCAGCTCAGGAACCGATGTATCGGATAATCCCGGATTACCTCTATCCAGGTATTTCTAATGAAGCCTTGGCAACCATTGTGGCCGGCATCCTGGGCATCGTGATCGTCTTTGGAGTAAGCATCGGGGTTGCATATACCCGCCGTAACCGGCAAACAAGCGATGGCTAGCCTTGCATATTCATTTTCTGGATCCTTATCAAGAGGTCAGTAGTCCAATCCACCGCACAGATCCGCGGGTCAAGCTGGTCTTAAGCCTGGCTTTCATCTTAACGACCGCACTCATCCCAATCGGAGCCTGGCCAATTTATATTTTACTGGTTGCGATCATCTTTTCTGCAGCTATTCTCTCCAGCGTGGGGATAATTTATGTGCTGAAGCGTGCTGTACTGGCATTCCCTTTTATGCTGGCTGCTCTGCCGCTGGTCTTTACCACACCTGGTCTGCCCTTTTACTCATTAAATATTGGACCCTGGGAACTCACCATGACTCTGGCTGGTGTTACACGGTTTATCAGCATCGCTCTAAAATCTTGGATTTCTGTACAAGCGGCGATCCTGCTGACAGCCACCACTCCATTTCCAGACCTGCTGGTTGCGATGCGCGCGGTGCGGGTCCCGCGTTTGATAGTGGCAATTTTTGGATTGATGTGGCGTTATCTGTTTGTTCTGGCGGATGAGGCGCTGCGCTTGATCCGTGCCCGAGCAGCGAGGAGCGGCGACTCCGGTATCACCGGGTTCAATAGTGGCGGTAGTTTTACCTGGCGTGCTCAAACCGCAGGTGGAATGGCAGGCAATTTGTTTATCCGTTCACTAGAACGCAGCGACCGGATTTATGTGGCTATGCTTTCACGTGGGTATGATGGCGAAGTACGCACAATGCCGCTTCCCGAGATGAAGGTTTCCAATTGGATTGTATTAATTGTGGGTGGAATGATATTGAGTCTATTGGTGATATTTTCTTATTTGGTTGTGGGATGATGATATGCATCATTCTATAGAGATTGAGGGATTATCATTTGCATACCCTGATGGGCAGGAAGCACTGCATGATGTATCGCTTGTGATCCAGCCAGGCGAGAAAGTGGCTCTGGTCGGCCCCAATGGCGCTGGTAAATCAACCTTGATTTTGCACCTGAATGGTATTCTCTCCGGTAGTGGCAGCGTGCGCGTGTGTGGGTTGGAAGTGGAAAAAGAAAATTTTGGACGCGTGCGAGCTATGGTCGGTTTGGTTTTTCAGTCTCCCGATGATCAACTTTTCTCTCCACGGGTTTTCGATGACGTAGCCTATGGACCTTTATATCAGGGTTTACCTCAGCAAACCGTCCAGGAGCGGGTCGCAGAGTCATTGGCGGCTGTCGCTATGGACGATTATGCACAGCGCGTCTCTCATCACTTGAGCATGGGAGAAAAGAAACGCATCGCCATTGCCACAGTGCTTTCGATGAATCCTGAAGTGCTTGTCCTGGATGAGCCAACTGCGGGTCTTGACCCGCGTGCTCGACGTTCCCTGATCAACTTGCTGGATGAACTGCCGCTTACCATGCTTGCTTCGACTCATGACATGCTCTTAGTCAAGGAGCTATTCCCGCGAATGGTAGTCCTTGACCATGGGCGGGTGGTCGCTGACGGCCCTACGGACGATCTGATGGAAGATAAACAGCTGCTTGAAGCGCACGGGCTGGAACGACCTTATTAGTCTGAATGAAGGTAAACAATAAGGACAAAGGTGCCAAAACCAAAGTGGTTTTAGCTACCTTTGTCCTCTTTTTTGTCGATATTTTGATTAATCAGCTGCCTGAGATACTTTATCTTCCAGTCCAGCCGCGATCCGCAGAGCTTCTGCTTTATCAGTGCGTTCCCAGGTCAGATCTAAATCATCGCGACCAAAATGTCCATATGCAGCCACCTGCCGGTAGATCGGTCGGCGCAGCTTCAGATCGCGAATGATTGCACCGGGGCGCAAATCGAAATGATCGTCAATCAGCTCAGCGATCTGGTCTGCGGGAATGCGTCCAGTCCCGAATGTCTCGACATTGATACTCAAGGGGTGCGAGACCCCGATTGCGTAAGCGACCTGGATCTCACAACGATCTGCCAGACCGGCTGCGACAACATTTTTGGCAGCCCACCGGGCTGCATAAGCTGCTGAGCGATCTACTTTTGTGGGGTCTTTTCCGCTGAAACAACCACCGCCATGGCGACCCATACCGCCATATGTATCAACGATGATCTTGCGCCCGGTCAATCCTGAATCACCCAATGGGCCCCCGATCACAAAGCGCCCGGTCGGGTTGACATATATCTTCAATAGGTCATCGACCATTTCTGGTGGTAGCACGGGTTGGATCACATGTTCAATCACTGCTTCCCGGATCTCCTCTTGAGAGATTTCAGGAGCATGTTGGGTGCTCACCAGGACAGTATCTACTCGCTTTGGCTTTCCATAGCTGTACTCGACGGTCACCTGGCTTTTCCCATCAGGACGCAGCCAGGGAAAAGAGCCATTCTTGCGTACTTCACTTAATCGCCGGGTGAGCTTGTGTGCCAGAAAAATCGGCATGGGCATTAATATAGGGGTTTCGTTACAAGCATAGCCAAACATCATGCCCTGATCTCCCGCGCCAATAGCGTTGATCTCTTCTTCTGTAACATCACCAGTTCGGGATTCTAGAGACTCGTTGACCCCAATAGCGATGTCGGCTGACTGGCGGGCTATTGCTACCTGTACGCCACAGGTGTTGCCATCAAATCCTTTTTCGCTGTCATCGTATCCAATCTCGGTGATGATCTTACGGGCTAATTCGTCAAAATTGATGTTCGCCTGGGTGGTAATCTCTCCCAGGAACATCACGAAGCCGGTCTTAGTGGCCACCTCACAAGCAACACGCGAGGAGGGATCTTGTTCCAGGCAAGCATCAAGAACAGCATCGCTAAGTTGATCGCAAAGCTTGTCTGGGTGTCCCTCAGTCACCGATTCGGATGTAAATAATAAGCTTGCCGATTCCATGAAGGTAGTGCTCATAAATCATGTCCTCCGAAAAAAATAAAATTGCCCCTGCGGACATGAAAGGGCAATAACATAGTTGCACGGATGCCCTCTCATCTTCCAGAACATCCGTCTGCCGGAATTGGCACCGTTTTAACGATTTGCTCTAAGCGCTGCTCGTTCTACATCAGATATGCTTCAAATAGCCAGATACTTATCGCAAACAGCCAAATGGTTGCTGAGGCTTCTCAGGGCCGGTCCCTCCACCTCTCTGGATAAGAGTGCCGAATGAGGCTGTTAAATTGTTGCTCGGGATAATACCATGGGAGAAAGCGAATGTCAAATGACGATCCAGATGATGAAATAATACCCGATCACGGCTGCCCACAGCCAGGAGTCAATGCGATCGAAAACACCGCCATGACCTGGCAGCAGCTTGCTTGAGTCCTTGACGCCGCTTTGACGTTTGATCATGCTCTCACCCAGGTCGCCCAAGGTGGTAATAGTACTTAATAGGAAACCCAGAAGAGCACCTTGAAGGGGGGTGATGGAAAATGCTGGTCCAGCCCAAATATTCCACAGGTATACCAACCCAACTGCTCCTAAGGTCCCGACGAAAATACCCCCGATATACCCTTCCCAGGTCTTCTTTGGGCTCAACCTGGGGCTGAGTTTACGGCGACCGAAACTGCGTCCGATGAAGTAAGCGCCTGAATCTGCAATCCATACAATGGGAAGGATTAATAGCAACCACCAATCGCCTTCCGGTAGAGCGCGGATCGAGATCAGATAAGCACCTAACCAGCCCGGGTACATCGCAGCGGATAATGTTACTGCGAAATCTGTACCTGCCTGGTCCCGACCGCGTTCATAGGCCACCATATGGTAAATCATGCTGGCGAACACTATCAAGCTGATAATCCAGGGAGCACTTTCAAATCCATTCCATCCTCTTCCAAGGGCGAGGGAGCCTGCCCCAATGACGGCGATCACCTTGGCAGGCTCGAGATTGCTGCCTCTAAAGATCTGGCTGTATTCCCAGGCAGCAAGACCTAGGATCAACGCAACAAAAGCGGTGAATGGCCAACCTCCAAGGTAAATAATGGCCAATCCTATTGGTAACAGGATGACCGCCACTATGACTCTTGTCCGCAGCATGATTTATTCTCTTATGCAGATTGTGGGATATGGCCGAAGCGTCTCTGGCGATTCTTGTACTCTTCCAGGGCTCGAGCCAATTCTTCTTTACCGAAATCAGGCCAATAGGTGGGGGTGAAATACCATTCGGAATATGCACCCTGCCAGATCAGGAAATTACTTCCACGCAGCTCGCCAGAAGTGCGAATGATCAGGTCCGGGTCTGGAACGCCAGTTGTGAATAAGTATTTGCCAACTGATTCATCCGTGACTTCTTCGGGTTTGACCCCGTTTTCGATCATATGCTTTATTGCACATACGATCTCGTCGCGACCTCCATAATTGAAAGCGACACACAACGTTAAGCGCTGGTTGTTCTTGGTATATTCGATCGCATCGAGAACTTTCTGGCGTAAGGATGGCTTGAGATTATCAAGATGTCCGATATGAAGGAGGCGAGTCCCCTGTTTATGCAGTTCCTTTAGCTCCCGGTCAATGACATCCTCTAAAATACGCATTAATCCCTGCACTTCTTCGATTGGGCGACCCCAATTCTCGGTTGAGAAGGCGTAAAGGGTAAGATATTTTATATCTTGTTCAGCGCATGCTTCGATCACCCTGCGCAAGTTTTCTGTGCCGGCGCGATGCCCGGCTAGGCGTGGTAACCCGCGAGACAGCGCCCAGCGCCCATTTCCATCCATGATGATGGCGATATGGGTCGGAACTTGTTGTGGTGAATTTGAAGATTTTTTGCTCATAAAACCATGGTCAAACTTCCAGGATTTCTTTTTCCTTACGTTCGCCGATGGCATTGATATCTTCTATAAATCGATCGGTAATTTTTTGGATATCTTCTTCCCCACGTTTTTTCTCATCTTCTGAGACCATCTTCTCTTTTTCAAATTCCTGCAGGTCTTTAATCTCGTCACGTCGTATGTTGCGGATTGCGATTCTGGCTTCTTCGACCCGGTTATGAACGATCTTACTCAATTCCTGGCGGCGCTCCTGGGTCAGTGGCGGTAGATTCAAGCGGATTGTTTTGCCATCGTTGTTGGGTGTCAGTCCTAAGTCAGAGGCCTGGATGGTCCGTTCAATAGTTTTTAAGCTGGCGGGATCAAATGGACGAATAAGTAATGTGCGTGGTTCTGGGACGCCTATGCTGGCCAGCTGGATTAGCGGGGTAGGGGTTCCATAGTATTCAATGGATAGCCGCTCGATTAGTGCCGGACTGGCTCGTCCAGTGCGGATCCCAGCCAGGTCTTCCTCTAAAGCTACTTTGGCCCCCTTCATCCGGGCTTCGGTCTCGTTGTATATATCTTTTAGCATACCGGCCTCCACAATATTTGTGAGTCCTTACTGCATGATATATAGGATACTCGATAATTGCAGTAGAGAAAAGGGTAATTATTAAGTCTTGGATTCTCCAGATATTAAAGTCCCGACCTGTTCACCGCGCAAAGCTTTCTGCAAATCTTCGGTGTTCCACAAATTAAGCACGAGTAATGGCAGATTGTTATCCATGCATAGGGAAACAGCTGTACTGTCCATCACTTCCAGGCGCCGGTTGATGGCATCAATATATGTCAGATGATCGAACAGCTTGGCATCAGGATTAGTCTGCGGGTCACTGTCGTAAACCCCATCCACCTTGGTCGCTTTGATCAGCACATCAGCGTCAATCTCCATCGCTCGCAGGGCAGCCGCGGTGTCTGTTGAGAAATACGGGTTGCCAGTACCGCCACCCATGATAACCACGCGACCTTTTTCGAGGTGGCGAATAGCCCGGCGGCGGATATATGGTTCTGCAACCGCGTGCATTTCAATCGCGGATTGGACGCGGGTGACGATCCCAACCCGTTCCATGGCATCCATCAAGGCCAACGCATTCATCACCGTTGCCAGCATACCCATGTAATCGGCTGTTGTTCGGTCCATGCCGCGCTCCAGCCCTCGCCGACCACGCCATAGGTTGCCAGCACCGATCACAATGGCGATATCTACGCCCATTTCCTTGACTTCGGCAACCCTTCTGGCGACATCTTCAGCCCGGTTGGGATCGATGCCGAAATTTTCTGGTCCAGATAGGGCTTCGCCACTCAATTTGAGCAGAACCCGCTTGTATTTCAGATCATTTGCCATACATTAAACTCCTTGGGGAATAAAAAAGCCAACCTTGTGGTTGGCCTTTTGTGAAGTTCAACTGGTGGTCTCCTCGCCCATTTCCCAGCGTACGAAACGCCGGATGACGATGTTCTCGCCGATCGCAGCTACATTTTGCAGCAGCAGCTGCTCAATGGTAAGGTCATCATCCCGAATATAGTTCTGGCTGAGAAGGCAAGCTTCATCAACAAATTTCTTGATCCGCCCTTCAACGATCTTTTCTACGATTTCTTCAGGTTTCCCCTCTGCCAGGGCTTCTTCACGCTCGGTTTGACGCAGCTGCTCAAGAACCTCTTCGGGAATATCCTCGACACGGACATAACTGGGAGCAGAGGCTGCGATCTGGAGAGCAATTTCGTGGGCAAAGTCCCTGAATTTTTCAGATCGGGAGACGAAATCTGTTTCGCTGTTCACTTCAACCATGACTCCCACGCGACCATCACCGTGGGAATACAGATCCAGAATGCCTTCTGAGGTCTCCCTTTCACCGCGCTTGGCGACTGTCGCCAGACCTTTTTCTCGAAGAGCTTCTAATGCTTTGTCGAAATCACCGTTTGCGTCCTCAAGGGCTTTTCGGCAATCGAGAATGCCGACTCCAGTTTCCTCGCGCAGTGCCTTGATTTGATCAACAGTTATAGCCATTATTCAGTCTCTTCCTTATCATTTTCCTGGTCTTCTGCTTCACTCTCATCGTCGGCCGATTCGGGATTTTCATCCTCTTGTTCAGTTTCCAATTCGTCCGCAACATCCACCTCGGCTTCAGCCTCAACCTCAGCTTCAACCTCAGTCTCAGCTTCAACCGCAGCTTCAACCTCAGTCTCAGCTTCAACCGCAGCTTCAACCTCAGCCTCAGCCTCAACCGCAGCTTCAACCTCAGCCTCAGCCTCAACCACAGCTTCAACCTCAGCCTCAACCACAGCTTCAACCTCGGTTTCTACTGATTCATCTCCTTCCTTCTCCTCACCATTTTCGTCCAGCTCTCTTTGCCGGGAAGGGAGTTTAGCCAGAGTCGCAGCACCTAATAGCTCTTCATCCGAGAGCTCGGGCTCCTCGGTGATAGCCACGGCGGCTGCTTCTGGCATTGCTTCAATCTCTTCT
This sequence comes from Anaerolineales bacterium, assembly GCA_040326075.1. Classification (GTDB taxonomy): domain Bacteria; phylum Chloroflexota; class Anaerolineae; order Anaerolineales; family UBA4823; genus PFL25. Next base: position 2,729 of record JBEQLH010000013.1, on the reverse strand, counting down.
TCCTTCCGCATGGCTTTCCCTTCCTGAACCGCATCAGCAATTTTGCCCACCAGCAGTTTGATTGCCCGGATGGCGTCATCATTGGAAGGAATCACATAATCGATCGTGTTGGGGTTGCAGTTGGTGTCGACCATCGCGATAACGGGAATTTCCAGCAGGTTGGCCTCGTGAATGGCAGTCGCCTCGCGATAGACGTCAACCGCGAAAAGCATATCAGGCAGGCCGGTCATTTTGCGGATGCCCCCCAGAAGATATTCGAGGCGATCCATCTTGCGCTGCAAGATCAAGGCTTCTTTCTTGGTGATGCGGGAGAACTCACCCCCATCACGCATGCGTTCAAGGCGGTCTAGTTCATTAACCCGCTCCCGGATAGTGCGCCAATTGGTTAGCATGCCACCGAGCCAACGAGTAGTGACATAAGGCATTTCGACCCGTTCAGCTTCATCCCTGATCGTGTCCTGCGCCTGGCGCTTAGTGCCAACAAAAAGCACCGTGCCGCCTTCGGCAACGGTGTCTCTTACCAGATTGTATCCTTGTTCTAAGGCTTTGACCGTTTTCTGCAGGTCGATGATGTGGATTCCATTGCGCTCGGTGAAGATATAAGGCTTCATGGCCGGATTCCACTTATGAGTCCGGTGACCGAAGTGCACCCCGCTTTCCAAGAGCGCTTTCATAGAAACAATAGCCATTTTAAACTCCTTGTGTTTTTCCTCCGCCTCTGTCAATCCTTTGCGGAACCGCCTGTGCGGCACACCCGGTCGGGTCAAGAGGCGTGTGTGATGTGAACAGCCCTAAAAGGGCACGATTTCTCCCGCCTTCAGGCGGGAGCGTGGCGAGTATATCATAGTGCGCAAGATTCGTCCAGACGACCACTTGACAAAGGACAACTTGACCCCCAAAAACATACAGCCGCCCATTTGAAGGCAGCAGTATGTTCGTGGTAGGAGATGTCCATTCTTGAGGTAGTCTTCAGGTACCCAAAAACCGTCGCGGTGCGGGGCTTGGACGAGATGGTTCAACGAATTTCCAATACTGATCGCACAGTTACCATGGTAACATCGTCTTCTTGCGCGGTCTTATCTTGAAAATCCCAAAGCGTTTCCCAGAGCTTGTCGCACTGCTCTTGAGCAGAGCCATTCCCCAGATGCTCGAGCTCGTGGGTTAATCGTTCCATGCCGAACGAGTCGCCATTGGGATGACGCGCGTCGGTTACCCCATCTGTATACAGCAATATCATCCCGCCTGGTGGAATATTCACTGTTTGCTCATCTAAGAGAGGTTTTTCCAAAATCCCCAATAGCTGTCCCTGATCATAAGGCGCTAATTCTACCTGTCCATCGGAAGTGACGATAATCGGGAGCTCGTGGCCTGCACGAGAGTAGGAGAATGTGTTGGTCCTTTTATCTAAGACACCGTACAGCGCGGTCACAAACAGGCTCGACTCGCCAATTTTCAACAGCAGCTGGTTGACTCGCTGTAAAACCCTGGATGGAGATGCATTTCGGCTGGCCATGGCATACAAGAGGGCATGGGTTTGTGCCATGAAGATCGCCGATGGCACCCCCTTATCAGCGACATCACCAATGACGATGCCGACTTTATTCGGGCTGAGGGAGATGATATCGTAAAAATCTCCACCGACGGCGCGCGCCGGGACCATCATTGCTCCAAAATCATAGCCAGTTAATTCTGGCAGGGTTTGCGGCAGAATGCTGGATTGAATCTCGGATGCCACTTGCAGCTCCCGCTCCAATTTCTCCTTTTCGATGATTTGCGCCTGGGCAGCTTTCAGCTCTTCATATGCCCTGGTTAGTTCCCTGTTCTTAAGCTGCAAATCCTCGATCGTCAAATCATGCGCGGTCGTCAGGCGCTGGCTGAGCACATTGATCAGCTCGAATGCCATACTGGGTTGGCGGTGGAGTAAGGCATCAAACTCTTCATGGGACATCTCCCAAAAATGAGCAGGTCCGAGTGATCTGACACTGGCTGTCCGCAATCCAGCCCGGTTTATTAAACTCATTTCACCAACGAATTCTCCTGGACCACGGGTGCCGATATATCGTTCTTCAGGTGTTCCCAGGGCTTTTATCACCTCGATTTGTCCCTGGATGATGATGTAGAAGTGATCCCCAACATCCCCTTCTTGGAACAAAATCGTACCGGGCGGGACTTCCCGTACGGATAAAGTTTCAGTCAATTTTTGGATTTCATCTTCTGGCAGTCCTCTAAACAGAGGCGCTCGGGCGAGTAATTTTTCCTTCACTGGGTCCCTCCCAGACTAGTCGCAGCGCGGATGTCCCGGTTCGTTTCCACATTGTTCAAGAATGAATATTTCAAATCCGGGTCTTCGATTTTTGATGCTTGCTCTTCAAATAGACTCAGGGCACGTTTCAGAATATTACCTGCCCGTTGATCTTGGATTTCCCTTTGCTGCCGATATTGTTGCAATGATGAGGTAATGCAAATTTATCAGGCTTGGATGGGACTATTGTGCACACTAAACCAGTTCGAATCCCCCTTCATTGGTGATTAATTAAAGATCGCAAGCTTTCTGAGCTGACAGGGCAGCTCTGGCGTGCAAGAATTCTTTCCCAACTACCCTAACCTGTGATTGGTAGGAAAGCGATGTATTATCTACTATTATAATCCAGATTGACCCTTGCAATAAGCGACGAAGCATCGTAGTTTGCTCCCCTCCATCACCTTAGACTCAAAAGTTATGACTCATT
>JBEQLH010000331.1:0-3182 GCA_040326075.1 Anaerolineales bacterium | reverse complement strand
GCCATCAGCGAATCTGGTCGAGCTGGCATGATTGGCTGTGCGTTGGGTTTGCAAACAGCCTGCCTCGAGGCTGCTGTTAAATTCGCCAAAGAACGCATCTTATATGGAAAGCCAATCAGCCGATTACAGGCCCAGCAATTTAAGATCGCCGATATCAAGATCGATCTTGAGGCGGGTCGCCTGCTTGGGTACCGAGCATCAGCTACCCATGATAAAGGTGGGCGTGCGGGCAATGAATATGCCGTTGCAAAGTACTTCACCACCGAAGCTGCTCAGAGAGCGGCCAAGATGGCTGCTGATATCCATGGCGGCTATGGGACCATGGAAGAATACCCGGTCACCCGCTATGTGCGTGATTCATTTGTGCTTGGACCTTCTGCCGGCACTTCAGACATCATGAAGGTAATCGTATCTCGTTGGGCGCTCTCTTAACCATCAGAGAATCGATTGTCAGAATAATATTTCTCCTGACGAAGGATTTCTATGCTTAGGATTGTGGTTTGTGTTAAGGCAGTTCCTGAACCAAAATCTGCCGAAGAACTCAAAATCGATCCGGTCACAAAGTCACTCACCAGAATGGATATGCCTCTGGTGATCAACCCGCTCGACCGGAATGCACTGGAGGCGGCCTTGCTGATCAAAGAGCAATCCGCAGCTCACATAACTGTGATCAGTATGGGACCGCCTCCTGCCGGAGATATTGTAAAGGAATGCCTTGCTCTAGGAGCAGATGATGGCATCCTGCTATCAGATCCTTCTTTTGCTGGGGCAGATGCATATGCAACTGCATACACCCTTGCCAAAGCCATCGAGAAAATTACTGCGATCGATGTCGTATTGTGCGGGAGGGCGAGCAGTGATGGAGCGACCGAATGGGTTGGTCCTGAGCTGGCAATATTCTTAGATATGCCAGTTGTGACCATGGTGCGAGAGTTGGTTGAATCTGAGGGAGCTAGTTGGGTAGTTAAAGCAGACCTTGAGAATGGATATCGATTGGTTCAGGTGGAACTCCCAGCTGTATTCACAGTGACCCAGGACGCCAACACCCCCCGTACGCTCAGTTTCTCAGGGATCATCAAATCCAGAAAGAAAGAGATCACTACCTGGGGACTGGATGATCTGGATTTACCAGCGGAGTCTGTCGGTCTTAAAGGTTCTCCAACAATCGTGTCGAAACTGACATATGTAGAGAGTAAACGGGAGTGCCAGATTATTGAAGGTACATTAGAGGAGAAAGTGGATATTCTGATCAATAAATTGGTTGAAGCGGGGGTTATTTGATGAGTGATCATAATCAACCTGTGTGGGTGATTGCAGAACAGGTTAGGGGAGTTATTCCTGCGGTTTGTCTTGAAATAATCGGGCAGGCCCGTAAGCTTGCGGATGATCTAGGTGTCCTCGTCGAGGTGTTTTTACTTGGGAATGGTATAAGCGACCAGGTGGACTTGTTGTTCTTTGCGGGAGCGGATGTAGTCCATCTAGGTGATGCTCCTGATTTTGACAGATACCAGTCCGAGATATTTACCGAGAGCATTGTTTCGCGTGCCAAAGAGCGCGATCCTCAAATCATGTTGATTGGTTCAACCTTTATGGGACGAGAATTGGCCCCATTGATCGCCGCCAAACTTGGTACAGGTCTAACAGCCCATTGTATCGACCTGGTTCTGGATGAAAATGGAATCCTCGAGCAGCAAATCCCGGCTTATGGGGGGATGATGTCGATCATTTGCCCGGAAAAACGACCCCAAATTGCCACTGTTGCCCGGGGAGTTTTTCCTATGCCAGCATTGGATCAGAATCGATCAGGAAAGGTCCTGCCGGTTGAACCCCCAAAAGGAATAAATCTCCGAGTGCAGACTCTCGAAGTAGTCCATACAGAACCCAAAGGTGTGCCTCTAGAATCCGCTCCAGTTGTAGTCGCTGGCGGTGTAGGCGCCGGATCGATCGAGGGTTGGCAGGAGATCCAAGCCCTGGCTGAGACCCTCAATGCGGCTTTGGGTTCAACACGACCTGCAGTTGATGAGGGTTGGACGGAATTAGAAACCATGATTGGGCAAAGTGGGAAAATGGTAAGTCCGGAGCTTTATATTGGAGTGGGCTTATCAGGAGAATTGCAGCATATGGTGGGTATTGTTGGGGCAAAAGTAATGATCGCCATAAACAATGACGCCAAGTCACCTGTCTTTGAGCAGGTGGACTATGGTGTGGTTGAAGATTGCCGAGTCTTTGTGCCAGCTTTAGTGGAAGCATTGAAGAAAAAGAAAGCGTACACCGGGAGGGCTGCTCATGTCGTTTGAGCGTTTATTAAACCCGCGCACTATCGCTGCCTTCGGTGGTGCGAATGCCCAGGAGGTCATTCGACAGAGTGATCGCATGGGATTCCAGGGGGAGATCTGGCCAGTGCATCCCAAGAAAACGGAGATCCTGGGACGCAGGGTCTACCGCTCGGTGGAGGATCTTCCGGGAATCCCTGATGCCGCCTACATTGGTGTTAATCGCTACCAAACCATCGATATCGTTAGAGATCTTGCAGCACGCAATGCGGGCGGTGCAGTTTGCTATGCCACTGGCTTTATCGAGGCGGGCGAGGAAGGTACCGAACTCCAGGAGCAGCTTCTGGAGGCTTCGGGTGACATGCCCCTGATCGGGCCGAATTGCTACGGACTGCTCAACTATCTCAACGGGGCGATGCTCTGGCCCGACCAGCAGGGCGGCCGGCGGGTCGAAGAAGGCGTAGCCATCATCACCATGTCATCCAACGTGGGTTTCAATCTCACCATGCAGCGCCGCGGTCTTCCTATCGCCTACATGGTTTCACTGGGGAACAGGCTGAAATTCGATCTCCATGATGCGATCCGCATCTTCGCAGAACAGGAAAATGTCACCGCGTTGGGTCTCTTCGTTGAAACGATGCCTGATCCGAATGCCTTCCAGGAGGCAGTCAACGTCGCCCGTGAGCTGGGCAAGCCCATCGTAGCCATGAAGGTCGGTCGCTCCGAGGCCGCCCAGAAAATGGTCGTGTCGCATACAGCATCGCTCGCCGGTTCCGATGTATTGGTGAGCGCTCTTTTCGAACGCCTCGGCGTGGCTCGAGTCGATTCTCTGGAAGCGCTCATTGAAGCGCTGAAGGTGTTGCACGTTCTCGGCCCATTGAACGGCGGCCGGATCGGAGCCATGAGCAC
>JBEQLH010000012.1:0-28189 GCA_040326075.1 Anaerolineales bacterium | reverse complement strand
TCTGCGTAGCGTTTGGAAGGTTCTACAAATTCCTGGTGCATGGGACGCACGGTGTTTAAATATTGCTGGATAACAGAATCAGTTGTGCGGCCGCGCTCAGCAATATCGCGCTGAAGGCGGCGGATGAAGCGAATGTCAGGATCTGTGTCGACAAAAATCTTGACGTCAAACTGGTCTCTTAAATCCTGATCAGCAAAGATCAAGATACCTTCCACGATGATCACAGATTGGGATTGGACGTTGATCGATCGTTGTGTGCGGGTGTGCGTTTTAAAGTCGTATACAGGCAAATCGATCGGATTCCATTTCTTCAATTCCCGGATATGCTTAATGAGCAAGCCGGTGTCCAGGGAGTCTGGATGATCGAAATTTATCATATCTCGCTGGGCGACCGGCAGGTCTTTGAGATCCTTATAATAAGCATCGTGAGGCAGATATGTGATATGCTGATTGCCGACCCGCCCAAGGATCACATTAGCGATCGTGGTTTTGCCGGAACCTGTTCCCCCGGCAATTCCGATCACGAGTGGGGTTGTACGTTTTGTCATATTGAAATTATACTGGAAGCGGGACGTATAATTAAACAAATATTCCGGAGTTGAGTAGAACCTGGTTTGATAATGGCTGCCTCCGGAAAAGCAATCAGCTTATTAGAGCCACCGAAGGAAATCGAACCCTTGACCCGTCGCTTACGAAGCGACTGCTCTGCCGGATAGACCGCTCAGCCTGACCACATAGGCTATGAGTTCACATGTCTGATAAGGCCAGTCATGAATTCGTCAATATGGGTGTTTACCATGTCTACAAGCTCACGTCAGCCTGGATGGTGGACCAGAACCCGCCAGATAATATCCGGGAAGACCTACAACCGGACCATCTGGTAGACGGCAAAGACGTCGGACCTCCCAAGCAAGTGAAGACTATCTACAAGGACACCGACTAGCTATTATTTATAGGTGTTGGCGCACTGGACCCGACCGTCTTCCAGCCCATTCTAGACTAGATGGGTATTTTTGCGTTCGTTGTGTTTGTTGTTGACAAAAACTACCATTATTGGTAGAATAATGTGTTGAAATCATATTAGCGTGTGAGGTATATCGACAATTAGGAATTGATTACAGTAGCTGAAAAGGAGAAAAAATGGCACTATTTATGGATATTCACGAACATGTAGAAGGGTTAACTGCAGAAGCAGTTGAAGGCGCTCACGCACGAGACCTTGAAGTTCAGAAGAAGTATGGCGCGGAATATCTGAAATACTGGTATGATGAATCTACCGGAAAGGTCTTCTGTCTAGTCGAAGCTCCGAGTAGAGAGGCAGCCATAGCAGTTCATCGCGAGGCCCATGGACTCATTGCAGACCAGGTTATCGAGGTAAAAGAAGGTATTTAATGTTCCGTGATTTAGGGGTGTAAAAAGTTAATGTGGTAAGGCAGAATCTTGTCAAGACACTATTAGCTAGTTTTGGAATCCTAATTCCCCTGTATATACAGCAAGGCATTTGCTTTGCTGTTTATCTTTTCCGACAATGATTTGATAAAGAAATCATTGTCATCTTATATATAAACAAGCTTTATCTACCGGTCCAGCACGCCGGTGGGCTTTTTGAAGGTCTTCAGGAAGTTGTTTCAAATAACGTTGCAGTACCTTTAAGCTGGTGTGCTTTATACAGCAACGCAGGTGATGTACTTCAAACGCCAAACTTCTGAATCACTCTTTAGCATTGACCCTCCCTATACACCACAGAAGTCGAAAAGGGTAAATCAAAAGGCGGGGAATATGCAAATAACGAATGAGCCAAAGCAAATTTCCACCAGTACCATGTGTTGTGCAATCTTCGTGATTATAATTCTTATAACTGCTGTGCTAGGTTGGCTGATACTGCAATACCCGGGATACTAGAGCACAGAACCAAGTGCAATGAGGGGCTGATAACCTCCCCTAGCCGTGCTCCTGCCTAACCTCCAAGCTAGGGACATTAACCCCAGGACGACACGTAATCCTGTGAACAAGATCGCTCACCGATAAAAGACCTGGACCACAAAACAGCCCCACGCTACCACAGGTGGGGTTGTTTTGATGCTATAATATGAGCAGACAATTGTCTAACCAGTCCACCCTTGGGGATATTAGCACACCGAGTAGAGCCACCGAAGGGAATCGAACCCTTGACCCGTCGCTTACGAAGCGACTGCTCTGCCATCTGAGCTACGGTGGCGAATGGTTTCCGGCGAAAATTATACAAGGTTAAAGCAGGAATGGCAAGGATATGAGGTCGTTTTGAAAATTGCAATGCTGTCGTACCATACCTGCCCGTTGGCAACTCTGGGCGGTAAAGACACTGGGGGGATGAATGTTTATGTGCGCGATCTTACCCGCACATTAGGGTCTCTTGGCGTGCATGTCGACGTTTTTACCCGCTCGCAGGATGAACATGTGCCGCACGTCCTGCACGACCTGGGTTACGGCAACCGGGTTGTGCATATCAAAGCTGGACAGGAAGTACCCCTACCTAAACAGGAATTACTGTCTTTCGTCCCAGAATTTTTTAACGGGATAGAGGAATTCACCAGTATCAAGGACTTAAATTATGACCTGATACACAGCCACTACTGGCTTTCCGGTTTGGCTGCCATTGAACTCAAGCAGAAATGGGGGGTCCCTTTTGTGCACATGTTTCATACGCTGGGGGTGATGAAACAGCGAGTCGCCCGGCCAGACGAGGAGGTGGAAGGTGATTACCGCCTATCCGGTGAGAAAAGAGTCTTACAAGAGGCGGATTGTATTATCGCCGCTACGCCGGCCGAGATGGCTCAAATCCAATGGCTTTACCAAACCAATACCCAAAAGACCACGATTATCCCACCGGGCGTAGACCTGAGCCGCTTCTATCCGATCCCGGCTGATGAGGCCAAAGAGGTGATCGGTGTGCCCCCATGCGACCAGATGTTATTGTATGTTGGGCGGATCGAACCTCTGAAAGGGATCGATACATTGATTGAGGCCATTGCGTATATCCGTCGTAATGGCGGATTCGAAGATAATTCTTTTTGCCTGGCGGTCATCGGTGGAGAACCAGACCTCAGCTCGGATGAAATGAATGTCGAGATGGGGCGGCTGAAAGACCTGTGCCAGGAACATGGCCTGAATGACCTGGTCACCTTTTTGGGAAAACGTGCACAGGACACTTTGCCATATTATTATTCAGCAGCGGAAGCCGTCGTGGTCCCCTCCCATTACGAGTCATTCGGAATTGTCGCTCTGGAAGCTATGGCCTGCGGGACACCTGTGGTCGCTTCACAGGTTGGGGGATTGGCTTATCTGGTCCAGGATGGAGTCACAGGCTACACTGTGCCATCCAGTGATGTGCAAGCGCTGGCAGATCGAATAGCAGAGCTAATCAAAAACCCGCAGCTTCGAGATCGCCTGGGGGAACAGGCAGCTGCCGTGGCCCAGGAATTCAGCTGGGAAATCATCGCCAAACGGATCTTGAACCTGTACCAGGACGCTCTTTCATAACTAATCCAAAGTAAACAGTTGACATTCTTAGCGCGGCTGATTACAATCTCTGTAGTAGTTTGAACCCGGATTACTATTGGGATTAATATGGATTTATCAGCTGATTTAGTTGCTCTTGGATTGACGGAATACGAAGCAAAAATTTACCTGGCGCTCCTGAAAGAAAGCCCAGCAAACGGTTACCAGCTCAGTAAAAAGACCGGCGTCCCGCGCTCGATGGTTTACGAGGCCTTGGGGCGCTTGCATTCACGCGGCGCGGTGTTGAAGTCGGGTGACGAGCGATCTACTTTATATCGACCTTTACCGCCAGAACACCTGCTGGAACGCTATGAGCGCCAACACCAAAAGCTGATCGACAATTTGCATGACAGCCTGTTGAGTATTTATGATGCACAGCAGGAAGACTCATTGTGGACTGTCAGTGGGAGCAGCGCGGTATTCTCTTATGCTTCCCAGATGATTGCGAAAGGGGAATTAGAGGTCTATTTAGTCCTTGATGATCTCGCGCTTGAAAATTTACGGGGCGAGATCGAGGCTGCCGGGGATAGGGGTTTAAAAATTGGTGCTCTATTAACTGGCACCGGGGAATTGGATTGTGAACAGGTTTCTTACCACCCGCCGGTCGAAAGTGAGCTGCAAGAACTTGAAGATATGCTGGTAGTGGTCGTTGATGGAGGGGAATGTTTGATCGCGAACCTTAATCTGGATGTGGTGGCGACGATCACAAGGAATAAGAACCTGGTGTTAATCACCCGCCAGTTTGTGTGGATGGAATTGTTTGCCCAGCGTATTTATAATCGCCTCAGTCCTGCCATGTTGGACCTGCTTGACAAGGCGGATCGAAGCATTCTCCAAAGCTTTTCAACAAAAGGATAATATCTTGAGAGAACTTAATCTTGTCGATGGCGAACTTCATAGTGAAGACCTTGATCATCATACTAACTTTGACCCCCATAAAAAAGGCTCCGCGCTTTCAGATGTCATCCTGGGTGGTCAAGATGGATTGGTGAATGTACTTGGGGTAATCCTGGGCGTTGCGGCTGCAACCGGGGATGCCTATGTGGTCATGGTGGCTGGTATGGCTGCAACATTTGCCGAGTCAGTATCTATGGGAGCTGTGGCGTATACTTCAACTGTTGCAGATGCGGATTTTTATGAAAGTGAGCGCAAGCGTGAGTACCGTCATATTCAAGAAGTGCCTAACCTGGAGAAGAACGAAATCCGTAATATATATGCCCAAAAAGGATTCATGGGTGATCTGCTCGAGAATATCGTGGATACTATCACCACCAACCAGGATGTATGGGTGGCAGTGATGATGGCTGAAGAGCACCAACTGCAGCCTGTAAACCGGAAACATGCCTTGCGTTCAGCGATTATTGTCGGGGTGGCAGCGATCGTTGGATCGTTAATTCCATTGCTGCCATTTCTCTTTTCTCCAGTGACAACTGCAATGATCCTGGCAATTGCACTTTCAGCAGTTGTGTTATTCATAGTTGGTGCGATAAAAGCCCGCATGACGATTGGAAATCCGGGCAAAAGTGGATTAGAGATGGCAGTTATTGGTACTGTTAGTGCACTGGTGGGATACGCTGTGGGCACGTTACTCAAGATCCCTGCAACACCGTAATCCATTATTGTATTATAGATTTAACTGACATGCCCTATTCATTGCATATTTGCCTGGTTTTTCGACCAGGCTTTTAATGTTGCGTTGTAGAGCGCACTTTCAAAGTAATCGCCATCGGGTGAGAGCTGTTCGTAGCCTTTTGTGATTAACCGTTTCATTAATGGCTGCAGCTGTTGGGCATAGTGGCTCATACAGGCTTTTGGGGATATACCTGGCCAGGAGTAACAGGAGACAACAATCCGGCGATGGGAGGAAGGAATGGATGCTGGAACAATATTATCCCAATCGGGGTCATCTGGATTGAAAATGTACTTATCCAGGTTTCCTTGAGGGATGCCTTCAATTCCTCGCACGACTGGTGGCTGGGAATCCAGGGTATAGGGATCGACAGCCAGGTCGGTGATAACGGCATATTCTGGCAGCCATGCCAGCCAGGTGTTTGGAATTACAGGCTTTGAGGCATCGTTCCTTTGAGTTGCGTCGACCAATATATCGGTCTTTGAGAGGATCTCCCGCATTGGACCAGCATGGTTGGTTAAATCGTAATCGATAACTGTCACCTGTACCCCTGGCACGCCTGCGTTGACCAGGCGCTCGCGCAGCTGGAGATCTCCATATGATACTGCCGCCTGTACCGTGAGCTTCCCTACTGCACCTGCACCCAGAAGAGTAACCTGCACCGGCGAACGTTGGGGACTGTATAGACCTGGTGGGGGATAAACTTTTTCCAGGGCATTGAATGAGACATGCATACCATTCCACGCAACTGACGCAAGGTTTTCTACTAACCGGCGACCTGTCTCGTCCTTAATTGAATCAAGCGAGACCCCCCGCAGCCCGCGCTGGTTCAGCAAAGCGACTCGCTGTGGACGGGTAGGATAGTGGAGCATTGATACCAGGCAGGCACCGATTCTCATCGTCTTGATCATATCGTCACCCGGATATCGTAAGACGAGCACAAAATCTTGCTGATAAACTTCCTCCAATTCTGCAAAACGAGTGTGACTGGTTTTCTCCAAATAATCATCTTCAGAAAGACCTAATCCGGATCCGTAACCATTTTCCAACACAATTTCTGCACCCAACTTTTCCATGTAGTGAACAAATCCAGGCAGGAAGACTCGCCGCTCACCTGGTTCAAGATGCATTTGGGGTAAACCGATGCAGTATTTTGGAGTGCTCATTCTCACCTCTTTGGTTCACTGATTACATCGCCGACTATCTGGCTTATATCTTACCAAATGGATTTATTTGTTTTCCAGAGTTCCAAGCACTTAGCATGGATCACAAGAATTCCAACAGGTTTATTTCCCTTGATTTTCTAACTGGAGAATATTTAATTATATTTTGTCTGGGGGGCAGGTGCACGTGCAGCGGCGAGTGAGAATTCGTCTATTGGTTCGCCTGGTTGAAGTAGTTATAGATAGCTTCTGATTGAGTAGCGACCAATTCGGAGGCTGGTTCCCAAATGAGCTGATCAGGATGATGGATGAATATTGTCAGAACATAATTACCCCCAGGTGTATAAACAATCCCAGCATCACCCAGGGTATTCATTACCCCGAAATATGTCACCCAGCCATGTTTGTGAGCGACAGGTGTACCATCTGGAACGCCAGCTTCGATTAACAGACCGATTTTATTGCGTACCAGGTAATTTATCATGGTCTGGCACTCAGTTTGAGTGAATTCATCCGGGAAAACCGCCATCAAATTTCCACCGCCGGTCTGGTTGCACTGGTAGATATCCTCAAGCAGCATACCCATTTCCGAAGGAGTTGTCTGGTTGTAAATATCCGGGTCAGTACTGATATCCGTGCGCTGATTTGCTGGGGTGAGAAAGGATGCCATGAGTGGTGCCCCGGCGTAAAAATTTCCAGCCAGGAAGGTGCTATCCAGACCCATGGCCTTCATGTCTGAACTGATATCAAGCGGAGCCGTTAATGGGTCAATTACTCGTTCCATCAACCAATCTGCCGGTTCATTACCAGACTTAACGATCATTTCTTCGATCAAGCGTTGGGTTTCCGGATCACCATTTTCTTCGAGACGGCGGTAGGTTGAGACCATGATCGGGATTTTTATGATGCTGGCCGCGGTATAAGCGACATCCGGATTGGTTGAGTATTCCTCTCCAGCGCTGTAAGCAAAATTAATCTCCTCACCGGTTTGTAAATCCAATAAATACAATCCCACTAAGCCGTCAAACTCTGCAATATCGATGGTTTGTTTGAGCAAGATCTCAAGATTGCTGATGGATGGTCGGGGAGGATTTGTGCGATCCAAGGGTAATTCAACCACCCGCCTGGAGGTGGAGCGCAGCGCGGTTTCGATCAAATCCACCGAACGGTCGATGTCCAGCTGTGTGCCCTGCGAGCCGGGTTGGAAGTTTACCGTGCCAACAGTGGGCATGGCTGGGATGGGAGGCTGATCGTATCGCTCGGTGACCTCTGTCTCCAAATAATTCCGCAGACGCGCTTCGGAAAAAGATGCCCGCAGAGGGATTGACGTAGGTGCTGCGGTCCGCCCCCAAAGGAAATCCCAAAATTCGATCCAGAATGGTTGTTGGGAGCGAGCCAGATCGGCAGCAGCCAGCATACTTTCCAGGTCGAGCTCGAATTCAGCAACAGCTGGATCGAGGTGAAGAACTGCATCACCGTAATGAATCTCCACCGGGGTTGCGGAATAAACTTCAAGTAAGCGCTGCGCACTGATTGCCCGGTCCTGCCCACCGACTGGCACATCAGCAATCTCCATGCCGGCGGGGTAGTTGGCACGTAAACGACTGAATTGAACCAGCTGCAGGGCAAAAAGTGCCACTGCTGCCAGGATCAAAAAGAGGGAAACCCAGCGAAGCGCTGAAAAGGAACTGTTTCTCATCAGCCCGAAATATATCACAACATACGTTTGGTATGGTATCAAGATAAATATTTTCTAACCTTGCTGGATTACCATCCGCTAGCAAAATCACTACCATTGGTGAGAATTGATCCTGTAGATGATAATTTGATCGGCATAAATCTCTTGTAGTCAGTCAGCCTGATTATGATGAACTAAATCTGTAGCCTAGGGCCTTGTGCCCGTCAAACACCCACAAGGGGTTAGACTACATCCATCTCATTCAAAATGACTGACTACTAGCGCCTCATTCGGGATAATTTCCGTTTAGGACCAATATAAAGCATCAATGCGGATTTGGAAAAAAAGGTTGATGAATTGACATTTCAATTTGGCGCATTGGAATAATACAAGTACAGAATAGAGGAATATTAATAATGTGTTATAAATGTGCCCCTCTGATAGAAAAATTGGTCTTTATGGTATGATGCAAAATTGAGGAGGTCGACTTGGGTAAACAACAAAACCGTGCCATTTTTCCGATAATATTGGTCGCTGTTGGTGTGCTTTTCTTAGTTGGTGCCGCAGCGAGTGTGCTGTTGCTCAATTCCCCAGGAGACCAGCTTCCAACCGATATTCCACAAGTAGAAGAGAGCTACCCTCAAGTTTCAAGGGTGGATTTGACCCAAGCCAAAAGTGCTTATGATTCCAGGACGGCGGTTTTCGTAGATGTACGGGATCAAGTGTATTTTAACAGCGGCCATATCCCAGGGGCGGTATCGATCCCATTAAGAGAGATAGAAGACAGATTGGATGAACTCGACCCCAATGATTGGATCATCCTTTATTGCACCTGACCAAATGAAGAAACGAGTGCCCGTGCGGCAAGCATCCTGACCGAAAACGGTTATCAAAGAGCCAATCCAGTTTTGGGTGGATTACAATCCTGGAGTGAAGCTGGCTTTCCTATTGAACCTTAAGGAATTTGTGGATTATGCGTTCAATTCGCCTGTTTTTCATTCTCTCACGCCCGTTATTTCTGGTCGGCGGGGTGTTGGTTTATGCACTGGGAGCTGGCATCGCCCGGTATTTAGGCACTCCCATTGATTGGGGTTTATATGTCCTCGGCCAAATCTTTGTCACCACGATGCAGCTGAGTGCTCAGTACCTTAATGAATATTATGATTCACCAGCGGATCGTGACAATCCAAACAGGACTCCTTTTTCTGGAGGCAGTGGAGCTATCGGAGAAGGAAAATTATCCCGCGAGACAGTGATGTGGGCTTCATTAACAACATTAACCATCCTGGCCTCCGTGACGGTTGTGTTGATCAACGTAGCCCCGGTCTCTCCACTCTTGATATCAATCGTTGTACTGGCATTCTTGGGAAGTTTTTTCTATTCAGTACCTCCAGTTAGATTGGCGTATACAGGATATGGAGAGCTGACAACTTCGATCTTGGTGGCAAACCTGGTCCCGATTTTTGCCTTCGTCCTACAATACGAGGAGCTTCACCGCCTACTGGTGATGAGCACTTTTCCCTTGACCAGTCTTCACCTGGCGATGATGATCGCATTTGAGTTTCCAGATTATTTAAATGATATCAAGCATGATAAGTTAACTTTACTGGTGCGTGTTGGGTGGCAGCGGGGGATGGTATTGCACAATATCTTAATCCTGTCTGCCTTTTTATTATTGGGATTAGCCGCTACTTTCGGTCTTCCGCTGGCAATTGTATTACCAGCGTTCATACCACTCCCGCTGGGACTGTTGCAAATCTGGCAGATGAGACGCATTGGTGCGGGTGCCAAACCCAACTGGACTACCATGGGACTTACTGCTGTAGTTCTCTTTGCAAGTGTGGCATATCTACTGGCATTTACCTTCTGGACGAGATAACATCCTATGAATTATCAGGTGAAGTGTCTTAATGCCTGAGTTTTTGGATCTTCTACCACCCGGGGAAGCCCTTACTCACTTCCTGGGGTATATTCACAAGCTAGCTGATTTCGAGCGCATCGAAACGAGTTTTGCGCAAGGCAGGGTGACAAAAAACTCGCATAAAGCTCCCCATCCATTACCAACATTTGCCCGAAGTACAGTGGATGGGTATGCGGTCTATGCCTCTGATACGTATGGAGCCAGCGAATCTCTCCCCATTTATTTGAGACTGATCGGAGAGGTGAGCATGGGGAGCACTCCCGATTTTAATTTATCTGCAACCGAGTGCGGATTGATCCATACTGGCGGAATGCTGCCTCCAGGCGCGGATGCAGTCGTGATGTTGGAAAACACCCAGGTAGCCAAACCAGGCGAGATCGAAATTCTACGCTCTGCTGCTGTGGGGGAAAATGTGATCAAAGTCGGAGAGGATATACAGAAAGGTGAGAGTGTAGCAGCTGCTGGAAGCTTGCTTCGTCCAGCAGATATTGGAGGATTATTAGCGTTAGGTATTACCCATATTGAAGTCACAAAAAAACCTTCAATCGCAATAATCTCGAGTGGGGATGAAATAGTCTCACCTACTGCAAACATCCGGCCTGGACAGGTGAGAGATATCAACTCATATACGCTATCTGTTCTGGTAGAGCGGGCAGGAGCTGTACCCGTCCGTTATGGGATTGTCGCAGATGATGAGGAAGAACTGTACTCCGTCACGAAGAAAGCACTCGATGAATGTGATCTGGTTGTGATCACAGCGGGTTCTTCTGCCAGTGCGCGTGATTTAACGGCCCAGGTGATCAACAGCTTTAGCGGACCCGGGGTGATCTCTCATGGGGTGAATGTCCGCCCAGGAAAACCAACTATCCTGGCAGCCTCAAACCCTGTAGGAAGTGAGCGTGCCAAACCAGTCATTGGCTTACCCGGAAATCCGGTTAGTGCGCTGGTGATCGCCATTCTTTTCGTGGAACCAGTCATCGATAAACTGCTTGGAGTGCATCCCCCTCGAATCCGTCCCCAGGTGCAGGCAAAGCTTGGTATCAACCTGGCTTCTCAAGCGGGGCGCGAGGATTGGATTCCCGTAAAACTGTCACTGGAGCCGGATGGATTTTCCGCGGAACCAATCTTTGGAAAGAGTAATTTAATCTTTACCCTCGCCCGGGCAGATGGATTATTGTATATTCCCCCGCAGGCGACAGGATTGTCTTCCGGGGATATGGTACAGGTAGTTCTCCTCTAATCCTACCCGGGATAGAAGTAAACAATTTTCTCCCGGATTTGGTCCAAATCGCCATCTGAACGGCTTTTCGGATCAACTATTGATCTGTATTAATGAGCGATTGAATTTCGAATTATTGAAAAAGAACGTCCAATTGATAAATAAAAGCGTTAAAATAGTACTTACCAATCTCTAAGATTGAAACCTTTAATGAAGAAATTCATATTTCTTACCCTGACCATTTCTATCATTTTCCTGACCGGAATTCCTTCGCTCGCCTTTGCGGATGAGCTTGCTTCAGATCGAGCCGTTACTGTCCCGATTCTGCTTTACCACAGCATTTCCGATGAAAACTCAGAGGGTAACAGGTATGCTGTCTCAGTAGCTGATTTCAAAGACCAGATGGAGCATTTACGATACTGGGGGTATTCTCCAGTGACGATTAAACAATTAGTCGATCATCTTAATAAAGGATATAGCTTACCCCGCAGACCAGTGGTGATTAGCTTTGATGATGGTTATCTCGATGTCTATCAAAACGCCTTCCCGATTATGGAGCATTATGGTTTTACGGGGACTGTGTATATCGTGGAAAACAGGTTGGAGTCTGATGGATTTCTCCAGGTAGAACAATTAAAAGAACTGCTCGATAACGGCTGGGATGTTGGCAGTCATTCAATGACTCATACAGAATTGACCCAGAACCATGCCCTGGTAAGGAACGAAATTCTTCAGTCGCGACTGGATTTAGAAAATGCACTGGGAATCAAGGTTTTCTCTTTCGCCTATCCATTCGGAGCGATTGATTTGTACGTCTCATACAAGGTATCTGATTACGGCTACGGGGCAGGAGTTGGAGTGGGGCATCTCGTCAATCACTCTCCCGGGACAGTCTACAATTTAAGCCGACGGGAAATCCAAGGGGATTCTGATCTGGTAGCCTTTGCCGACCTCTTACCCTGGGCAGACCGTTTTATTCCTGCCCCCTCGCGAAAATACATCCCCGATTGAATGGATTATTAATGAATATGTATCTGCATGATATCCCTCTTCCAGAAGCGCAGGCACGGTTAGAGGCTGCATTAATAAAAGCAAATTTGGATGGGATACTCGCTATTGAGGAGATTGCTCTAGACGAGAATGCGCTGGGCAGGATTCTGGCTGAACCGGTATGGGCTAAATTATCCTCGCCGCATTACCATGCAGCCGCGATGGATGGATTTGCTGTCCGGGCTGGTGAGACTGACGGTGCATTGCCCACCCAACCTGTAACGCTGCTGGGTAACGACATGATGGTCTATGTGGATACGGGTGATGCCTTACCCGAATGGGCAGATGCAGTCATTCCGATCGAGAATGTAGAACCGCTTGATGCAGATGGCAATCCTACTGGAGATATCCGCCAGCCTGACGCCATCCGGATCAGGGCAGCCATGACTCCCTGGCAGCATATCCGTCCGATGGGAGAGGATATTGTTGCCAGCCAATTGGTTCTGCCTGCCGGCCATTCTTTACGTCCTGTCGATCTTGGTGCCATTGCGGGCAGTGGACATACCCATGTGCGGGTAACTCACCGGCCGAAAGTGGCGATCATTCCTACAGGGAGTGAACTGGTTGCAATTGGTTACCCGGTTTCTCCTGGAGAAATCATTGAGTACAACTCCTTGGTCTTGGCCTCCCAGGTTAGAAGCTGGGGGGGCGAGGCGACCCGACTGCCGATCACAAAAGATAATTTTGACCAGATTTGCTCCCGGGTCAGCCAGGCAGCAGAGAACCACGATCTGATCCTGGTTAACGCTGGTTCTTCAGCAGGTTCAGAGGATTACACAGCGCAGGTTGTCGAGGAGATGGGAGAGCTGCTTGTGCATGGGGTGGCAATTCGACCTGGCCATCCGGTCATCCTGGGGATGGTTCAATCCGGAGTGGATAAATCTCGAGTAACGGATGATCTATCTGATGATCGCGAACGAGGCCTCAAGACAAGTGTGATAATTGGTGTACCGGGGTACCCGGTCTCGTCCGCGCTGACCGGGGAAATCTTTGTCGAACCGCTTTTAGCGCGTTGGTTGGGTCGACCACCAGCGAAACCCCCATCCATCAGGGCTTCTTTGACCAGGAAAATTACCTCCCCGGCTGGGGATGATGATTTCGTACGCGTGGCTGTAGGTCGGGTTGGTGGGCGGCTGCTGGCAGCTCCGCTGGCACGCGGAGCAGGTGTGATCACCTCCCTGGTCAGAGCGGACGGCCTGGCACTATTACCCCGGGGTTCACAGGGTTTACCAGCAGGTGCCGAGGTTGGGGTACGCCTTTACCGTTCTGAAGAGGAGATCGATGCCACAATATTTGCCACAGGTTCCCATGACATCACTCTCGATATTTTGGCTCAATTCCTGTTTAAGGCTCAACGACGTCTGACCACTGCCAGCGTGGGCAGCATAGGTGGTCTGGTTGCCCTCAGGCGTAACGAAGCACACCTGGCAGGTTCCCACTTACTTGATCCGCACACAGGTGAGTACAATTTGTCCTATGTCAGGGAATATTTACCTGATGTCCCGGTGAAGATCATTGCTTTAGTGGGGCGTTCACAGGGTTTGCTCGTGCCAAGGGGGAATCCGAAGCAGATTAAATCCTTATCCGATCTCACCAGGCAGGAGGTGGCTTTTGTCAATCGCCAGCGGGGAGCCGGGACACGCCTGCTGCTGGATTATCACCTCGAATTGCAGGGAATCCGAAGTGAAGCAATACGCGGATACCAGCACGAGGAATTCACCCATTTAGCTGTCGGAGCTGCGATTGCTTCAAATCGTGCAGATTGCGGGCTGGGTATTGCTGCCGTGACCCATGCCCTTGATCTCGAATTCATTCCATTATTTGACGAGCGCTATGACCTGGTCATCCCTCTCGAATATGCTGAAAGCTCGCTGCTGGAACCTCTCTTCCAATTACTCGATGACAGGGAATTTCGACAGATGGTTTCTGAACTTCCGGGTTATGATATTCAACCAATGGGAAATGTGATCGCGGAATTTCCCGGATAAAGCAATCGATCTAACAAAAAAGCACAGGAGGTTAGTCATGACAATCTCAGCCGGTGGGCCCGCTCCCGAATTTACCCTGGCAGATGAGGATGGGCGGATGCACAGTCTATCTGATTACCGCGGAAAACCAGTCGTATTATATTTTTATCCCAAGGATGATACCCCAGGCTGCACCAAAGAAGCTTGCGGATTCCGGGATGATTATTCTGCCTATGAACAAGCCGGTGTTGTAGTCTTAGGAGTCAGCCCAGACACTTCAAAATCACATGCCAAATTCAAAACTAAGTACGAACTGCCTTTTACTTTACTCGCTGACCCGGAGCATGATGTTCTCAAACTTTATGGTGCCTGGGGTCTCAAAAAATCCTTTGGTCGTGAATACGAAGGTGTTTTTCGAACCACCTTCCTGATTGGCGAAGATGGAAAGATAATGAAAGTATTCAAAAAAGTCAAACCAGCCATCCACAGTGCAGAAATTCTCGCTGTGCTTGATGAAAAAGAATAAACCATGTCAATAAGACCTTCTTTTTGGTTGATCAGTCTCATCTTTGGGGGATTAATCCTTGCTGCTTGTGGGACCTCGGCCACCCCGTCTGCTTTTTTCGGGGAGCAAGAGCAATTTGGGAAACCTGAACCACCCGAACAATTTGCGGATCACAGCAATCCATTTGCGGATGATCCCGAAGTGATCGCAGAAGGTGAAGTGCTGTATCAGGCAAATTGTTCATCCTGTCACGGGTTCACAGGTGAAGGGGATGGCACAGCAGCGGCAGGTTTAGAACCGAAACCAGAGAATCTTGCTCAAACTCAATCTGCCTTGAGTGATGCATACTTGTTCTGGCGAATTTCGGAGGGTGGGTTAATCCAGCCCTTTAATTCCCTGATGCCAGCCTGGAAAGGGATGATGAGCGAAGAAAAAATCTGGCAGGTGGTTTCCTATCTCCGCAACCTCTAACTGCAGAGAGTGGTGGATTGGATCGGTCCATAACCACGAATCCCAGGATTATTTCTCCATTCGACATGAAATTGAGCGCAAATCTCAGGTAAAATAAGGGCTGTGAAAGCCCGAACAAATACTTCTAAAGATTTTTCCGGATCCCCATCTTTTCGCTGGTTGGCATCCGGGATTTCCTTGTTGGTAGTGTTGGTCTTTGTGGGAGTTCTCTGGATTTGGCCGCAGAATAATCTTGCATTCAGTATTTTATTCGGCCTGGTGATAGCTGGGGTGGTTTCTTTCATCGCCGGGCGGTTCATCCAGGTACAAAGCGAATTAAATAGCCTGCAAAACCGCATGGTTGAAATTGAGAATAACGCCTCCGATTTGAGCCGCAGATCAGAGGCGGTATTTCACTTAAGCCGGAAATTTGTTGAAGCGAATGAAGAGAATGAAGTTGTTTCTGCGCTGTTGAAGGTTTCCGTTGACCTGGCCGGAGCTGTGGGAGCTTCGTTAGTGCCATTGGATGAACGTGGTCAGCCATTAACAGCCGTAAGCTACGGGGAGATTCCAAAGCAGCTGATGGATTCCTGGGTTGAATATCTGGCCTCACCGGAGATTCGTCACCGCTGTGATACCTGCCAGATAAAGGGGAACTTTACCAATAACTGCCCACTGGTTGAAATCCCGGCCTTAGAACGACAGGGCTACGATACACCAACCCATGTTTATTGTTTGCAATTACGCCGGGGAGACAGGGAGTATGGAGTTCTGAATTTGTATCTGGCCCAAGACCATAGGATGGACACCAAGACCCAGGAGTTTATGCGCGCGCTGCTGGATGAAACAGCATTGGTGCTTGAGAGCATTCGCCTGCAAAATCGTGAGAATACCATGCTGCACCAGCTGCAGGCTGTGAGACGCCAGACAGATCTTCATGGTTTGGAGAATAACATTCTCGAGAATGTGAAAGAGGCACTCAAAGCTGATTTTGTACTGCTTCAATTCCGAGCAAGGGATGGACAAGACTCAAGACAACTGGTCACTGGTTTGTTACCGGAATCTGGAAAGGTCACCATCGAGGGTCTCATCCAGGGAGTTATAAAATCAGAACAACCAGTGTTAATTAGCCCATTGGAGAAGGACTCAGGCAGGGCGAAAGACCTGTACTCGCTGTTAGCAGCCCCGCTGGTCCTGCCAGAAGAGCCAGTTGTTGGGGTGATCGTTGCCGGAAATACCAGCTCGCATAAGTTCAATTCCCGGCACTTGACATTGCTGCAAACTTTGGCAGGTCAAATCGGCCTGGTAGTGCGGAATACCAAGCTGTTAGCTGAAATCGAATTCAATACCATTATCGCAGAGCGGACCCGCCTGGCGCGTGAGATTCACGATGGTCTGGCACAAACGTTGGGTTTCCTGAAGCTACAGGCAGCCCAGATGGGAACTCTCCTGGCGGCAAAGGACACTGATCGACTGCAGGAGAGTCTTGCCACCACCTATGAAGTTCTGTCGGATGCCTACGTGGATGTCCGCCAGGCGATCGATGGTTTGCGTATCTCACCAAATGGTGAAGGGCTCTCAGCCTGGCTGCAGGAAACCTGTATCGAGTTTGAGGAAAATTCGGGTCTGCCGGTAAAGTTGAACGAGATCCCTGCAGATGTGAACCTGCCTCCAGAGGTTCAGGTGCAGTTGATCCGCATCGTCCAGGAGGCGCTCAGCAATGTCCGCAAGCATGCCTGCGCAACGCAAGCCTGGGTAACCTGCCGCCAGGTTGGGGGAGATTTCGTGATTGAGATTCGCGATGATGGCTGTGGATTCTCACCCGACGAAATCCCCGGCGTTTCTAAGTACGGGCTGCAGGGTATGCGTGAGCGCTCAGAATTAATTGGCGCCGATTTTCAGGTATTCAGCAAACCTGGTGAGGGTACAACCGTGAGCATTCGCATACCAAAATTGGTTGGAGAAGTACTCCAGTGAAGATAATCAATATTGTGGTGGTCGACGATCATGCCTTATTCAGGGCTGGTCTGGTTAGCCTCCTGACAACAATGCCTGAGTTCAAGATCGTTGGTGAAGCAGGTAATGGTCGCGAAGCCTTATCTGTAGTGGAGATGACAAAACCAGATGTTGTTCTTCTGGACGTAAACATGCCAGTAATGGGGGGAGTGGAGATGGTTGAAGCGCTCCATGAAAAACAGCAGCCGCGCATCCTGATGCTGACGATTTCCAAGCATGATGAGGATTTATTTGGCGCCATTGCCGCGGGTGCGGATGGATATTTGCTCAAAAATGCCGAGCCAGACGAGCTGCGCCGGGCTATCAACCATGTTGCTGAAGGCAGGTCTGTGCTTTCACCTGAGGTAACCAGCCGTGTGTTAAAAGCGGTCGGCAGTTCTCATGGGATTCCGCCCGAGATTGCATTGAGCAAACGGGAGATGGATGTCCTCAGATGCCTGGCGAAAGGTATGACCAGTTCCCAGATCGCCAGCGATTTGTTTATCTCCGAAAATACGGTCAAAACTCATGTCCGTCATATCCTGGAGAAGCTTGAAGCCTCCAACCGGGCTGAAGCGGTCAGCCGCGCCATTCAATTGGGAATCATCAGGCAATAACATCCCCCAGATTTAATTAAATATTGACCAACATTAACAAAAAGGGTGATTCGTCAAATCACCCTTTTGTGTATTTAAAATACTTCCTTTTATTCTATTGGGGGGCATGACAATTAGGACCGGATTTGGTAAATTATTACTGGTTCACTTGGAAAAATCTCATGACCAAAAATTTACCTAGCAGTCCAGTCCGGATCCTGATCGCATCCAGCCACCCGCTTTTTGCCCAAGGTTTGCACAGCTTATTACAAAAACGTCCAGAGATGGATACTGAAGTCGTTGGCATGGTATCCACAATCGACGAGGTGCTGGTTGCGTTAGAGAACCTCAACCCCGACCTCGTGATCGTCGACTACGATGATCAGCTTGTGAACAGGGAAGAGTTCCTGGCGCGATTTGTGGAGGGTGAGGGCCGATTAAGGATAGTGTTGTTATCGCTTAAAGAAGGGGGAGATGAAGCGATTGTCTATGACCGCCGAACTATGGCCGCCTCCCAGATTGAGGATTGGTTGGAGGGCTGGTCAAACCCAATAGAAAATTCGTCCTCATTAGCAAGTGAACCTGATCAAATGTACGAAGGTCGAGCAATACCTAAGAGGAGAGACAGCATGAAACATTTTATTGTTGCCGCATTACTGGTGGTTGTCTTGATGGTAGGCAGTTATTTTCTGCTCACCAATATCGATTTGCTTCCTGAGCAGGCCAGCCTCCAGGCTATTCCCATTGATGATCTATTTCGACTGGATTTTATCGCCATAGCTGTACTTTTTTCGTTGATCATCGGTTTGATGATCTACAGCATTATTGCTTTTCGGCGGCGAAAGGATGACCAAAGTGATGGTCCCCATGTCGAAGGCAATACCAAGTTGGAGGTTTTATGGACGGGGATCCCCCTGGTTTTCGTCCTTTTCCTGGCATATTATGGAAGTGCAGCCCTTGGAAAGACGATGGCAGCTGATCCCAAACCTTTAAGGGTGGGTGTGATTGGTTCCCAATGGTCGTGGCGTTTTGAATATCCAGATTATGGCATTATCTCAACTGATTTAGTCCTGCCGGTAAACAAGCAAGCCCTGTTGGAAATCTCATCCACAGATGTGATTCATTCTTTCTGGGTGCCGGAATTTAGAGTAAAGCAAGACGCGCTGCCTGGGGAAGGTTTTGAACGCGAACTGAGAGTTACACCAAATAAAATAGGTGAATATAAAGTCCGCTGCGCTGAATTGTGCGGAAGAGAACACTACAATATGTTAGCTCCCGTTAAAGTCTTATCCCAATCTGAATTCGATGGCTGGGTTGAGTCTCAAACCGGATCAGTTTCAGAGGATCCTGTGGTGCGGGGTCAATTAACAGCCCAGCAGTTTGGGTGCCTAGCATGCCACAGTATTGATGGATCGGACCTGGTTGGCCCGACCTGGTCGGGGATATTTGGAAGCACTGAAACGCTGGATGATGGTTCTTCAATCCTCGTCGACCAAAATTATTTGTTCAAGTCTATCCGTGATCCCGGGATCCAAATTGTTTCCGGGTTTCAGAACCTGATGCCGGAGGCTGTGGGGAATGACATGACCGATGAACAGATTGAAGATGTGATCGCATTTATTGAGAGTTTGAAATAGGTGACCTGGAGAATTAGATGAAATTTTATCGATTATCACTCGTTCGTGGACTGGGTTTCATGGTGGTCGGAACTATGCTGGGGATCCTAATCACCATATTAATTCGCTTGCTCATGGGACTACCCGCCTGGAATGCGGAACCCGTGTTGGTTGCAGGGGCTGTACTTGGATCAGTAGCCTTCATGTTCGGGACACATGTCCTGGATGACTGGATTAAATGGGCTAAAGGTATCGACACTCCAGAAGCTTCGCTTGAGTCGCAGGCCGAAGGCTATAAACGCTTTTTAAATGTTTCCTTTGACCACAAAGTGATCGGCATCCAATATGGGATCACTTCACTGATTGTGCTGGTAGTTGCTGGTCTTTTCGCCCTGATCTTCCGCACAGAATTAGCCCAACCGGGACTGCAGTTCTTGACTCCCGATGGATTCAACACTCTGATCAGTTTGCACGGTATCGTCAATATTGGCGGTATCCTGCTGGGTGTGGCGGCCATGTCAAACTACCTGGTGCCATTGATGATCGGCGCCAATGATATGGCATTTCCCCGCTTGAATGCCTTCGCATACTGGATCAATATTCCTGGTATCGTGCTGCTGCTTAGCACGATCCTGCTCGGTGGGATTGATGCTGGCTGGACAGGGTATCCCCCCTTGAGTGCCAATTTAGCCAAGATTGGCTTTTCCATGTTCTTCCTCGGCGTATATTTGGTGGGTCTTTCTTCCATACTGGGGGCTTTGAACTTGATCACAACCATCGTCCGCATGAGATCTCCTGGGATGACCTGGTTTCGCATGCCGATCTTCGTCTGGTCAGTCCTGGCTACTGCGATTATCTCAGTGACGGCGACCCAGCTGATCGGTCTCTCATTCCAGATGGTGTTATTCGACCGCATCTTCGGGATGGATTTCTTCAATCCCAACCAGGGTGGCAATGTGCTTCTCTTCCAAAACCTGTTCTGGTTCTACTCTCACCCTGCTGTGTATGTGTTTGTCTTGCCAGGTCTGGGTGTGATCAGCGAGCTGCTGCCGGTCTTTTCCCGCAAACCGTTATTTGGTTACAAGTGGGTTGCATTGTCTTCGATGGCAATTGCGCTGGTTGGATTCTTTGTTTGGGCACATCACATGTTCACCTCGGGTATGGCTAATTATTTACGTGTTCCGTTCACCTACTCAACCTTGTTGGTTGCCATTCCAACTGGGATAAAGTTCTTCAGCTGGCTCGGGACCATCTGGCGCGGCAAATTATCTTTCCAAACACCTATGCTGTACGTATTGGGCGCAATTTCGATCTTCCTGTTGGGCGGTCTAAGTGGACCTCCGAATGCGACAGTTGCTACAGATTTGCACATTCATGACACTTACTTTATCGTTGGTCACTTCCACGCAACCATGTTTGGTGGTTATCTCTTCCCCTTCTTTGCGGCAATCTATTACTGGTTCCCGTTGATGACCGGACGCATGTACAACGAAAGGTTGGGAAAAATCGGTTTCTGGTTGATGCTGCTTGGTTTTTATGCCCAATCTCTGTTCCAAATGCAGTCAGGACTTTTGGGAATGCGCCGCCGGATCGCCGATTATGATCCAGGGTTAGGGGTGAACTTACAGCAGATGCTGGTTTCAATCGCGGGTTTTGTGGTCGGTGCGGGCGTGCTGGTGTTTATCATCAACATGGTTCAAAGCGTACGGCGCGGTGAAGCAGCGGTTCCAAACCCATGGCGTTCACGCTCACCGGAGTGGCAGATCCCGATGCCTGCAACTGGGCATAATTACGATCAGCCCTTTGAAGTGATCGGTGAGCCCTATGACTATGGTCTTGAAGGATCGGAATACACCACTCTGGGTGGTGCAGCACCTCCAGCAGTGCTTGAACCTGCAGCAGCGGACTAAGATCCTGATTTAAATTTACAACTGGTTCCCGGATT
This sequence comes from Anaerolineales bacterium, assembly GCA_040326075.1. Lineage (GTDB taxonomy): Bacteria > Chloroflexota > Anaerolineae > Anaerolineales > UBA4823 > PFL25. The sequence continues at coordinate 6,917 of JBEQLH010000012.1, read as the reverse complement.
AATTGATTTAGGAGTATTTACATGGAAGAAAAGATTGAAGCAGCAGAAAAAATGAATGGTGGCTATAAGGAAAATAAGAATATTGGCGTCGCAGTATTTTTAGTACTTATCGCCCTCACAGTTGGTGAATTCTTTATCGGCAGTATTGCGGTCGATTGGTCCTGGCCATTATGGGGAATCGCCCTACTCAAAGCTGCCTTGATTATCTATTACTTTATGCACGTAACCAGGGTATTCGGCATGTCTAAGGAGGACCATTCATGACAACTCAAGTTGAAGTACAGAGTGATTACAAATTTAAATCCGATTCCAACCGGCTCGGTCTTTGGCTGTTTATTATCTCCGATGCTTTTGTCTTCGGTGGATTGCTGGTCAGCCGTTTCTACCTTTTTGCTGGTGAAAGGCCTGAGCTAAATCAATGGTTGGGCTTTTTTGTGACTTTTGTCCTGCTGACCAGCAGTTTCTTTATGTACCGGGCTGAGACAGATATGACCTATGGGAATGTCAAAGGGTTTACCCGCAACATACTGGTTACCATTGTTTTGGGTGTTCTGTTCTTAATCGGTGTAGTCGGATTAGAATGGCCCACGGCACCCTTTTCAGTTGGTGAAAATGCCATGTCATCCATATTTTTCACCATGACCGGCATGCATGCACTGCACGTTTTGAGCGGTGTGATCTTCTTATTCATCGTCTACCGCAAGGCCAAGAAGGGAATGTATACTCAAGAACAACATTTCCCAATTGAAGCTGCCGCAGTCTACTGGCATTTCGTGGATGTTGTGTGGGTATTCTTCTATCCAGCGCTTTACCTCATGGGTCGGGCTGTCTGAACGGCAGGATATTCCTCATTGACAGAGATATTGAACTTACACAGGATGCGGAAAGGGATTTTCCACCAATGAAAGCTCGCAACATTCTGATCTTTGGTTTCGCGATATTGGTTGGGTTGATAGCAGTTTTCTTGCTGCTGGGTCCCACCCGACCGTACACCTTTCAGGGCTCATTGATCGATCCGCCTGTTGAGGCTCCCCAATTCGAGCTGACGGATGTCGATGGACAGCCGTTTCAGTTGAGTGACCTGGATGGTCAGGTTGTGATCATGTTCTTTGGTTACACCAGCTGTCCGGATGTGTGCCCGGTGACATTATCCGATTTCCTACGTATTCGCTCCCAACTCGGTAATGAAGGGGAAAATGTCAGTTTTGTGTTTGTAACCGTAGACCCGGAGAGGGATACCCCTGATAGATTGAAAAAATATCTGACAAATTTCGACCCGGGGATTATCGGATTGACCGGTGAGCGTGAAGAGCTGGAGCCAGTATGGGCATCATATGGCGTTTACCAGGCAAAATCCGAAGAGGGGAACAATGAATTTTATCTGGTGGATCACAGTTCCCGGACATATGTGATTGACCCTGATGGTAATTTAATGCTGACATACTTGTTCGGCACCGAGAACAAAGCCATTACTGAAGATGTTCGCCACCTGGTGTCAAGGCAATGATTAATTTGGATTTTTCTTACAATGGATAGCAGCACCGCAATCAAATTAGGTTTTCGGCGTTTGATCATTGCCCTGCTGGTGGCTTTGGCTTTGGTATGGATTGGTAGTGAAGTGGCCTTTTATTTCATGAAGGAGAGCACTGACCGGGCGCCGGAGCACATCGAACTGGTCATTCCGGCAGGTACGGCTGACAAGGTCGCGGCTGGAGAAACAGTGCCTTCAATCCCCGACGAGATGGTTTTTGTGCTTGGAGATACTTTGGTTGTCAGAAACGAGGATAACGTTGACCATGAACTGGGCCCCTTATGGATTCCCCCTAACTCAAACGCCAGTCTACTTCTTGATACGGCGGACAGGTACGCTTATTCCTGTTCCTTCCAGCCCAGCCAGTACCTCGGATTGAATGTAAAACAGCCCACCACCTGGGAAACCCGCTTGACAGCCCTGGCGTTTTCCGTACCAGCCACAACCGTCTTTTTCTTCATCTACAGTCTTATACTCTGGCCCATAAAACCCAAACTGGACGAAACAAATCCAGCTGAGCTGCAAACCAATGGGAAACCTTCAACCTCATGACGCTTGAACGATTATATAGCCGCCAGTGGTGGAAGACTACCCTGTTGGTAATTCTCGCGGTCCTTGTAATGGTTCGCCTGGGAATCTGGCAGCTGGATCGCCTGGCCCAGAGGAAAGCATTCAATACTCGCGTTGAGGCGCAGCTCGTCGAACCCCCGCTCAATCTGACCAGTAAAAACCTGGATCTAGATCTGTACAATATGGAATACCGGGATGCAATCGTCAGTGGGAAATACGATCATGAAAACCAGGTGGTCTTACGCAACCAGGATTGGCAGGGTCGCCTGGGCGTCCACCTATTGACACCCCTGGTCATTGATGGCAGCCAGCAAGCTGTTCTCGTAGACCGGGGCTGGATCCCTTATGAGGATTTCACCGCTGGGAAGCTGGCTCAATATGATCAACCTGGGGTGGTGGAGCTGAAGGGTGCCATTCGCCGTTCGCAGACGAAGCCCCTGATTGGAGGTCAGGAAGACCAGATCCCTGGTCCGGGCGGACCTCCATTAATGGCCTGGCATTGGATTAACATCAATGGCATTTCTGGCCAGATGCCGTACGATCTTCTGCCTGTATATTTGCATAATTCTCCCGATCCTATGATAGAAGAGCTGCCACTCCGCAGCCAACAAGAGCTGGAGCTGACCGAGGGATCTCACCTGGGTTATGCCTTCCAATGGTTCACCTTCGCGGCCATTTTAGGTATTGGCTACCCGATTTATATTCGCAAAGAAGATGCCCGGGTGGCTGGCTCCACCAAGAAAGGTACTCCGTATATTCAGGAAAAGAAAACAAGTCCAACCGATCAAGATGGTGAAAACAAAGGATACGAGAAAGCATGAACCCCAACCAACGCTCTGTAAGCTCAATCACTCCCACTTTCCGATACCTGCTGCTGGCGACTGCTATCCTGGCTTTTGTGCTTGTCCTGCTGGGGGTGATTCTTCGGGTGTCTGATTCGAGCAGTGCCTGTCCAGACTGGCCGACCTGCTCAAGTGGTTGGATGGAAACCATTGGAAGTCCAGCTTTCCTACCCTTCTTGCATCGCCTGATCGCGGCATTGACCGGCATAGGCATATTAGCTTCGCTGGTTTACGCCTGGCTGCATTACCGGAAGATGGCCTGGGTTGTGCGACCATTGGCTATTGCTTCTGGGTTGATGGCGATCCAGGTAATGGTGGGGCGATTGATCCTGCTCCAGGAAGATATACCTGGGCTGACTGCCATTCATTTCTCTCTTGCACTTGGGGTTCTGGCCCTGACGGTGATCCCCCTGGTGGTTATGTATTATTCTGCATTAACTGAAAACCCAGACGGAGATTATAAGCCTCTTGAGAAGGTTAAACTGACCTTTACCTCACCATTTTCCCGGCTTTCGCTTTGGACATTGGTCATTCTGCTTGGGTTGTATATCAGCGGCTCCTGGGTGGCTGCGAGTGGAGCGCAAGCTGCTTGCCAGGGTTGGCCGCTGTGTGGCGGATTAAACATCCCGCTGGACTATTTGGGTTGGGTCAACCTGGTTCACAGAATTGTGACCCTGATCGCGGCCCTGATGATGGGAATAATGCTCATTCAGGCCTGGCGAACTCAACGCAGCCAAACAGCGGTCCTGGTGGCTACGACGGCTGCAGTCGTATTGTTCTATTCCCAGGCGCTGATGGGTTCGGTTGAAGCCGCTCAAGGTTATCCGGGCTACCTGATCGCATTACATGCTGCGACTGCGACTGCAGTATGGGTCGCGATGGTCAGCCAGGTAATGCTTGTTGGGCTGGCAAATCGGACAACCGCGGCTGAACATAAGGAAGCGCTAATTTGGAAAGACCGTGAAGTGAAGGGTCTGTTGAAGGATTACTTGATGCTGACCAAACCCATTGTCGTGGCCTTATTATTAGTGACCACTTTTGCTGGGATGGTCGTGGGTGCTAAATCCTGGCCCAGTTTTCCGCTTGTCTTCTGGACTCTGTTGGGTGGTTTTCTGGCCGCGGGTGGTTCCGGAGCGATCAATCAATATATTGATCGTCAGGATGATAACAAAATGCAGCGCACTGCAGGGCGCCCAATTCCCTCCGGGAGGCTGACTCCGGGTGAGAGCCTGGCGTTCGGCGTGGCAGCTGCGTTAGCCTCCTTCTATTTAATGGTCGCCATGGTTAATTTCCTGGCTGCCTTGCTTACCCTGGCCGGGATCATCTATTATGTCTTGTTGTACAGCATGCTGCTCAAGAAGACCACGGTGCAGAATATCGTCATTGGGGGTGGGGCGGGAGCAATCCCACCGCTGGTTGGTTGGGCTGCAGCAACGGGAAGCCTGAATGTGCCCTCGTTATTCCTATTTGCGGTGGTTTTCATGTGGACACCGCCGCATTTCTGGGCGCTGGCCCTGGTCCGTAAGAATGACTATGCCAGGGCAGGTGTGCCGATGCTGCCTGTCGTGCGCGGAGAGCGGGAGACACGCTGGCAGATATTTCTTTACACCATAGAGCTGGTCGTTTTGACCCTGGTTCTGCCGCTCTTTGGCCTTGGGGGAGGAATTTATTTCGTCGCAGCCGCTTTGCTGGGAGGGTTGTTGTTATTATCCGCCTGGAGGGTATGGAAGGGGGAAGGCAACAAGGTCGCCTGGAAGATGTATCGCCATTCCAGTATGTACCTGGCGTTCTTATTCCTGGCTTTGATGGTCGACGCACTCTTGTAAGTATTTAGTAATTTATAATTTTCTGGCGGAAGATACAACAGCAGAACAAAAGAGCGCTGAGCGTAGTCGAAGCGTGCGGATCTAAATAACTTCTTGGGCGGAATGCAATGAAGTCGAAACGGGCATACATAAATTACTACTTGTGCATTATGGGGATACCAATCAGGAAAACATCCCTCAATGGTTGCTAGTTTTACGCTTCTTATTTTCCCGTCTTTTGCGTTCATCTCGAACAATTTGATGGATTTTATCCCAATCGTCCTCGATTAATGCTTGCTTCTTAGCCCGGCTCCAACCCTTGATTTGACGTTCGAATGCGAATGCTTCTTCATGTGTAGGAAATTCTTGCGCCCAGACAAGTTTTACAGGTCGGCGGGAAGCTGTGTAAGATTTTGGATCAAAACCTGATTCATGAGTGATTAAACGCCTTGGAAAATCTGTTGTTAATCCAATATGGAAAGAATCATCAGAGCAAACAAGCATATATACAATGAAACTCATGGTATTTTTATTAATACGCTTATTAGATCATTTATTAACTGAGCCGCTTCCTTCGACTACTCTTCGTTCCGCTCAGGAAGCTTTCTTGAGTAGACAAGCGCGCTGAGCGGAATGGAATGCAGTCGAAGGTTCGGGGATGATTTTACTTCAATTTGGGACACCAATCAGGATAACATCCCTCAAAGATTACTGGTTTTACGCTTATTATTTTCCCGTCTTTTACGTTCATCGCGAACGATTTTATGGATCCTATCCCAATCGTCCTCGATTAATGCTTTCTTCTTCGCCCGGCTCCAACCTTTGATTTGACGTTCGAATGCGAATGCTTTTTCATGGGTAGGAAATTCTTGCGCCCAGACAAATTTTACAGGTCGTCGGGAAGCTGTGTAAGATTGTGGATCATAACCTGATTCATGAGCCAATAAACGCTTGGATAAATCTGTGGTTAATCCAATATAGAAAGAATCATCAGAGCAAACAAGCATATACACAATGAAGCTCATGGTATTTTTATTAATACGCTTATTAGATCATTTATTAACTGAGCCGCTTCCTTCGCCCATCACTTTGTTCAGGATACAACTTCTCTCTGTTCCGCTCAGGAATCTTTCTTTATGAGACAAGCGCGCTGAGCGTAGTCGAAGCGTGCTGGGGGAAAATCTAGCATCATTTCTCCCCTATTAAAGCAATTCAAAAAGTATTAAATAACGCCACTCAAGGCTGCTTCACCTCCACCTCAATCGTGATGTCTCCAGCTCTTTGGAATTCAAGCGTTATTGGAAAAGTATCATCGACAGAGAGGTCTTTCATGAGGTTGGCCAGCATCACGTGTAAACCCCCTGGTGATAATTCTGCAGAACCATCGGGTGGAATAATGATCAAATCCTGGCGTTCCATGGTCATCGTACCAGTATCGTCCATCCGGCTGAGATGGATCTCGGTCACTGCAGCAACATCACTGGTGGCGCCGATCAGACCATCTCGTAAATCGGTGGGATTCATAATAGTTAGATACACCGCGCTGTTGTCGCCTTTGAATCCTGGACGCGCCCAGGCATCCTGGAGGACGACCTCATCACTCCCCCCACATGCGCTGGTGCTTATTGCAATTACTAACAGGATCAATACCGGTGTGATGATCCTCATTAAGCCCTCCTGAAAACGTTTCAAAAACTTGAAATGGTGAGTTTCTAAAATTATATTCTGCATTCCCTTAAGATTATAGGTGGAATCCTCTGCATGTCGTGCTGATCTTTCTTAATGTTCGTCACTGGTGGGGAATTCTTTCCTTCTAAATCACCTGGACCAGAGTCCCGCGGCCCAACTTGTACCAATCCTGGTAGCTGATTATTGGTGTTGTCCAGCGATATATCCATTTTGCATCTTCATTACGCATGTTCACACAACCGTGGCTCATCCACGAACCGAAATTGTTGTGCCAGTAGGTACCGTGGAAGCCAATCCCATAAGAATGGAAGAAGCTCACCCAGGGCACGCCCGGCAGCTCGTAGGCTTCCAGGTCGCTGGTTAAAATCCCATCGCCCATGTGGCGGGAGGGGGTCTTCCTGGATATATGAAAATTCCCGGTCGGTGTATCGGAGGGGATGCCGTTGGGTGATGGACCCCGGCTGGGGATACCGGTTGAGA
>JBEQLH010000103.1:2475-9353 GCA_040326075.1 Anaerolineales bacterium | reverse complement strand
ATGGTCATCATCACCTCTTCCTTACCCGCTATTGCTGCGATCGGGAAACCATTACCCATCGCTTTGGCATACGTCACTAAATCAGCCTGGATGCCGAACAATTCTTGAGCACCACCGTTTGCTACCCGGAAACCAGTCTTGACTTCATCAAAGATCATGACGATCCCAAATTTGTCGCATAGTTCACGGATCTTCTCCAGAAAACCTGGCTGGGGCATGATACTGGCGGAGTTCCCCAGCATTGGTTCCACGATAACAGCGGCTACATCACCCCAATTGGCCTCGACAGTTCTCTCCAAACCATCGAAATCGTTGAAGGCTACTGACAAGACATATTGATTGATCGCCTTGGGGATCCCAGAGGTATTGGGGAAGGCAATTGGGCTGCGTTTTGAGCCCAGCCCTCCTCTGTGAGAGGATGCGGTGCTGAACATGAAATAATCTGCCATCCCATGGTATTGCCCTTCAAACTTAATAAACTTTTCTCGATTGGTATGGGCCCGGGCAATCCGCAGGGCATGCATGGTCGCCTCTGTACCGGTGTTGGTCAGGCGCACCTTGTCCACCTTGCACATTCGGGCAATCCGCTCTGCCACACTAATTTCATATGGTGTCGTCCAGGCGAATATGTTCCCGCCGAGCAAAGCTTCCTGGACGCGCTGCACAACGGGTGGGTAAGCGTGACCCAGGATTACAGGACCAAATCCAAGCCGGTAATCGATGTATTTCTTGCCATCCATATCCCAGACATAAGTGCCCTCGCCGCGATCTACGACAATCGTATCCTCATCCCCCCAATAGCGGAAATTTGAATTCACCCCGTGTGGTATTACTTTTTTGCCTTGTTCGAATAATGCTTTGGTTTTTTCACCTTGCAAACTCATAATTGCCTCCAATATCTCAGAAAATCTTCATTCAGAACGTATCTCTCCGCGTCTTATAACTCTTCAATTGTCTCTTCGACTCGAATTCCTCGTTTTTCTAATTCCGCAAAGAATAAACCTGGATCGAGAGCTGACTCAGGGGCTACCACACCCCTGGCGCTAACCTGTCCATCGGTAATCATCTGGGCGCCGATGCTTAACGGAATAGCGATATTCTTGTAGTAAGCAGCTGAGCCTCCCCACTCCTCTTGCGGGGGATGTTCGCTCCATAATGTGATTTTGACATCACGCCCAGCGCGTTTTCCGAAGACATCTACCACCAATCCATATGCCCATAAGGGAGTCTGTTTCGTTTCAGGTATTTGAAGCAGCAAATCGAACATTAAATCAAACGGTGTGGTCTCGATGCCTTTTATATTAACTGGTTCATCAGAGTAAAGACCCCAATCCAACATGACCTTACCAATCCGCATGGCTTGAGGTGGAAAACAGCCGCGTACAGAAACACGTTTTGCGCCCAGGGTTTTGGGCATTGTGCGAGTCTCAGGGTGGGGGATGTAGCAGACTTCCTGCTCACCGATCTGTCCTGGGAAATTTATTGTCTTGAGACCCTCAAATGGACCTACCCAGATGAATTCTCCATCTTCATAATAGACCCGGGATTCTGTCTTGGGATGAAACTCCCACAAGAATGTGATCAATAATCCAGGTGCGGGAGCCGGGCAGCGGAAGGCGGCGAAGTTGATCTGGATGTCATCCACCTCGTCTAATTGGTCAGCTGCGCGTTTCGCCATGGCGTTAGTAATGCCCGGTGTGGCACCCACTCCGGGGATAAAAACTATATCCTTACTCTTAGCCTGGCCATCATAACTCCATTGATCTTCTTCCGTCGAAACATCCAGACCACTGACACCAACTTCGACACAAGCCTTCGTCACTGGCAGGTCATACTTCCAGGGTAAGCCATTAATCACCACATCGAAGGCAGGAAACAGCTTCAGCATTGCTCCGTATTCTTCGGCATCAAAGAATAGAGGAGTAAGGCGCCGGTCACCGATATCCTTTACCAGGCTGGTTGCTGCCTCCAAGTTGAAGTCAGCTACAACGATCTCATCGTAATCACTGTATTCAGCCAGGTCGCGGGTTGTCTCCTTGCAGACTGCACCTGCTCCACCAAGTACTAATGCGCGCATAGTAATCTCCTTAGATTTTTGTTTAGTTTTCTGGTCCTAGTTTGATAGCATGCATAATGTTTGAACAGAATTCGATTATATTTCTTGAGCTCGTTTGTATATTTGATCTAATTCTCTCTCCATTTCTTCACTAAGTGGGATTTTTTGATGAGTTTTCAATATATTCTCAACACTTTGCCTGGCCTCATCAACTAAGTTGGGCATTCCAGAAGCATGCCATTCCTCGTAACTCCCCTGCCAACCAAAATCGCTCAAGTACCATTCACCGGAGCGTAAATTCTTCACAGTTGAAGGTTCTCCCATGAAGTATCCTGCCGGTCCAACTCGTTGGATTACATCATCCAACCATTTTCCCTCACCGGTGGCAATTCCCTGATATGCCCGGACGCTCATCTTGTAAATTTCAACATCGATCAACAATTGCTCAAAGCTGAGATGAGTCGAACCACCGATTAATCCGGGACCCACCAGGATATCTGGCCACGATAATACTGGCAAAACTGCATTCAATGCCCGTTCGTAACCAGCTTGAATACCTGGTTTATATTGGTTGGTTCCACCACCGCTTGCTTCAACAGGAAGTCCGTAATAGCGGGCCATTTCAGTGCTGGCGGCGCCGGTTAACCCACTCTCGATGGCGCCGGCACTGTAAGCACCGCTGCGCATATTGGAGATTGCCAAAACCGGAGCGTAAATAATGGGTGTTCCGGGTGCGCCCGCCTGGATCATGCACAGGGTCGCCAGGACTTCGCAATTGCCCAGAATGATGGTCGAGATCAAGCTTCCTGGTGCAGTACCCCCCATCAGCGGCATGGGCATAATGGCGACCGGGATATCCCAACCCAATAACGCCAGGTAGGCATCAGTGAACTGTTGGTCGATCACTAACGGTGATTGGGGGCAGAGAATAAATGACAGTGGGTGAGTTTTTTGGATGGTCTCTTTGTCGCCGAATATAACCTGCAAGACCTCCAACAACCAGGAAGAGTACTCTGCACCGGGTGAACCATCCTGAACGTGTTTCGAGAAATTGCTGAATACATTTTGGTAATAACGCACCATCGAAGCTGGCGTAGGATTTGGGTCTTCGTCTCCGCGTTCAACCATCGACCAATAAATCCCAATTTCATCGATCGAATCAATTAATCGAGTCGCATTCAGCCAATCTTTGGAGGTGCTCGAACGGCGATCGCCAGTCACCGCATCGACAACAAACATGCCCTCACCATCAGCCAGAAGGGTGAATTCACCTGCGTTCATCTTCAGGTCAAATCCTGGCCTACGCGCACCCAAGGAGAAATCCTTGGTAACCAGACGAAGCGACTCCTCAACCAAAGCGCGTGGGAAGCGAACAATGTTTGTCTCTTCATTTACTTGTGCTCCAGCTGCTTTCAGCAGGTTTCTGCCGATATTGGTGTCAACTCTTACCCCAGTGTTGGCTAAAATCTCCAAGGTACGAGCATGAACCTGGTTCTTTTCGTCTTCTGAAAGTACTTGAAGGATAGTTTTCATGCCGGGTTGCTCCAATCAGGCGAATTCTTGATCTGCTGCTGCAAGGATCTGCTTCAATGCCTTTTTTTGATGTTCTTCCAAAGGTTCTGGATAGTGGTTTTTTAATATCCAATCTGTTTTCTCAGCAGCCATTTCGATCGGATCTCGATAGCCACCATCTGAACTTAATTGTTTGGTCAGTTCCGAGTATTCCAGTTCGCGGACTTGTTGGCGAGTCTTCTTCTCTTTCAAGAAATTTCCTCGCGGTCCGACATTTTTAATCATGTCGAGTGAAAATGCCTCCTGGCCGGTATCGAGGCCACCCGCGTCTACACGCGCCATGTCAATAAACTCAGCATCCAAGACCAATGCTTCCTGGCTGAGCAATGTGCAAGTTTCCCGCAATCCAATGCCGCTGGCAGTATCCGCACCGGTCAAAGCAACCGCCAGCATGGTGGCTTTTATCCCCACGGCAGAAATCCAGCCAGATACACGAGCAGAAGTACCCACGGGTGCCAGGGTTGGTACGCCCCATTTGTGTGCCAATTCAACACCGATTGGCGAATATAAATCCGAATTCCATGCTCCTCCGTCAAAATCTCCTGTCATGCGATCCATCAGACTTGGCATCAGTGAGTAGTAAACCGGCGCACCGGGAGAGGCTAACTGCACCAATACCATCGCAGCCACCATCTCTGCATCTGCAACCGCAATCGTGCCAGCGACCGTTGCCGGTGAAGATAAGCCACCGCAAGCCATCGACATGAAGCCCACCGGTATTCCCGCTTCGGCAAACACCAGTGCGGCTTCCATTGATTCCAGGTCCATCGCCAGGGGTGCGATCGTGCAGATCAGAGATGAAACTGGCGGACGATCCTGCAATGTTTCCATATCCCCTGCAATAACCTTGGCCATCTCGATTGCATACTGGGCAGTTTTTTCCTCTACCACCGTACAGGTTTGGACATGCTTGACGGTATTGTTAAAGGAGGCCTCTAATTCGTGCAGGGATGCTGTTTCCGGGTGGTCCTGGGCGCTGACCATGGGCCAGTAAAAGCCGACCGCCGGTAAATAGTCTGCAACCCGTGCCATCCTGCCCACATCTGCCTTCACCGAGTTTCTGCGCTGGTTGGTTTTGAAATCTACGGTCTCAACCCCGGTTCCATCTGTCGCGACATACGTCGCAGTCCCATCGAGGATCAGGTCGTGATCTGGTGATCTTGACCCCAGGGTGTAGAAACGGGGAGCGTGAGACATGGCTTCCAACACGACCGAACTGGGCAGCTTCACGATCTTCGTTTCAAAGTCAACCTTGGCACCATGTTCTGCATAGATGGATAATGCTTTCTTAGAGGGACAGTAAATTCCGGTATCTTCAAGGATTTCAAGCGTGGCAGTTTGGATCTCTTCCAACTGCTTATCACTGAGCACATTCAATCGATATTCGGGAATAATCGGTTTTAATTGGGGCGTTGACCCTGCCATCAATCTCTCCTCTGTTAACTGGAATAAAGTTTGGTTAAATCCTGGTAGCTGTCCACGCGGCGATCGCGATATGGGAATGACTCCCTGTTCCTGATTAGATCAATGGTGGATAGATCGATTTCGCAGATCAGGATATCGTCATCTTCATCGCTTGCTTCATAAATCAATCGACCTTGAGGATCGGCGACAAAGCTACTTCCCCAAAAATTTATCCCTGGTCCATGTGAGGGGTCCTCCTCAAATCCGACCCGATTGACTGTGGCTACAAAGCAGGCGTTGGCAACCGCATGACCCTGCTGAACAGTCTGCCAGGGTTGGAAGCTATTTGTGGGATTGTTTTCGTTTTCAGGCGGAGAATAACCGATCGCAGTAGGGTAAAAGATGATCTCGGCACCGTTCATGGCGATCAACCTGGCAGCTTCAGGAAACCACTGGTCCCAACAGATCAACACGCCAATATCGGCATATCTTGTTTTGAAAACCGGATATCCGAGATCGCCTGGTGTGAAGTAAAATTTTTCCGTATAGCCTGGGTCCTGGGGGATATGCATTTTACGGTATTTCCCCAATAAGCTGCCACCGGCATCAATCACGATCGCAGTATTATGAAAAATACCATTAGCCCTTTTCTCAAAAAGACCAGCTACCAGTACGATATTCAGTTTATTTGCCAGATCGCTTAATTGTTTTACCGTGGGATTGTTCTCACTTGCTTCTTCAGCTAAATCAAAATTATTTCTATCCATCACCTGACAGAAGTAGCGTGATTTGAAAAGCTCTTGAGTGCAGATTATTTGCGCTCCCAGACCAGCTGCTTTCTCAATATAACCAATGGCTTTATCGATATTCGATTGAATATCCAAATTACAAGTCATCTGGAGCAAACCGAGAGTTACTTTTCTTTCCACATTCATCTCCACCATCATAAATTTGAATTATCTGGAGTAACAGGAGGAGGTTGGGGTTGGGTTACACAACCGATGGCGTTTTATCAAACTTCATTTCAGGCGATTCCCTCTGCTTCTTTGTCTGCCGCAGCAAGGATGCGGTCCAATTCAATCAGTTTCTCCTGGGGAAGGGGTACAGGTTGATGCGTTTGTTCGATCCGTCTAAATTCTGCGATTGCGGTCTCTTGTGGAGATAAATCGCGTCCATCATGCCCCTTCTGGTACAAAATTGGTGAAAGTCGAAAATCACGAATATGTTCGCGGGTATGTTTCTGCATGAGAAAATGAGACCCTGGTCCAACATCTGCGATAACGTCGAGGGCAAGATCTGACTGGTCAAATTCATAGCTGGAAAAATAATTGTGTGCTTCCTGACAAACCTCATGGTCCAGGATGACTTGTTCGGGGTAAAGGAGCATCGATCCGTCCAGCATTCCCAGATAGCCACACACTTCACCCCCGGCTAAAGGGATGATCAGCGAACCCATCCCACTTGCACTACCCGATTGCCAGCCGATGTTCTTCCCGTCGCTGCTGACGCTGCCACCTCCCAGGCTGGGAACGTTCCAGGCGTGAGCCATCTGCGCTGCCATGATCCCGAAGGGAATCGAAGTATCGCTGATATATCCACCAGTGCGCGGATCCATAAGAGAGATGATGTTTGAGTGGAAAACAGGTGCACCAGGATGAGATAGCTGCATCAGCACCATGGCGCTGACCACTTCCGCATCCCCCATCACCAGAGCACCCATTGGGGTAGCTGGTGCGGTTGAACCCATAGTTGGCATTGCCATAAAGCTGGTCGGTATTCCCGCTTCGGCATAGACCAAAGCAGATTCGATGCCATTTACATCGTGAGCTAATGGAGCGATGGTGCA
>JBEQLH010000103.1:0-2375 GCA_040326075.1 Anaerolineales bacterium | reverse complement strand
CCACATCCGTCTGTAGCCAGGTAGGATCGGCTCCCATCCAACGTAAGATCGAAGCGTTCCTCACGACCACCCAGGATAAACGAACGCGGCGCGGTAGACAGAGCCCGGTGGACCAGTTCTGGTGAAATGCGGACAATTTCGCTCTCCCAATCTACCTGGGCACCATGATCTGAAAATGTTTGCAAGGCGATCTGAGATGGGAAACGAATTCCGACCTCACTGATAAGATGTAAAGTGGCCTTCTTGAGGGCATTAATTTGATCTTCAGTTAACACTTCATATTTAATTGGAGCTGCGAAAGACTTAATATCTGGAGTATTAGAGTGCATAAAGTATTCCTTAGATAGCTATGGCAAGATCGGCTTCAGCGAGTATGTCATCCACCAATTTTTCAGCACCATCTGGTAATTTTGGTGGGAGGTGGTTGGAATAAATGTCTAGAGCTTCCTGACGAGCGATTTCGAGCATTGTTTGATCCACCGGTGGCCACATGGGTGTATATTCACGCCGCGTAAATTCACGCGTTTCAGGCGATTTTAAGAAGTGACCGCCAATGCCAACTTGCTCGATCAGATCTGCCTGGAGATGAGCCTCGTCGACAGCTATTGGTTTAATGATCGCCTCCAGCTGGTGAGCAAGGTGATTATCCAATACCATCTTATCCAGAGATAAAATCTGGGCATCCCCCAATAAACCCATACTGTAAATCTCGTCTGCTCCAGCCAGGTGTGCCAGCAAACCATGAGAGATAGCCTCACTGCCGTACTGTGCATCCAGGTTAAGGGAGCGAGTTCCCAATCCACCCAGATTGACTGGTAAATTGTAGAACCGGGCAATATCGCATAATCCCAGTCCCAACCCATGCCCATCCGCGCTGCCGCCGTAACGTCCTGTCTGCATGTCTAACTGGGAAGCTCCGGTGCCGTAGATGATTGGAGTACCCGGGTTGACAGCCTGGAAGAGCGCCAATCCGCTCAGAAACTCGATATTGTGAAGCAGGATTGTGCCGCTGATTGTCACCGGTGAGGTCCCCCCAGCCAATGGCATCGGGTAGACCATGATGGGTACACTCAATTTCGCAAGTTCGATGCAGGCTTCAGTCATCAATTCATCGTGCATCAATGGGGATATCGTGCAGTCAACCGCTGAAAATATTGGCTTAAATGTATCCTTCCCGGTTGCAGCCTTGACCAACTCCACCAGGTACGGGACCTGGTCAGCATTGAGGACTCCAGTGCGCACATGTTTGCTGGTCTGGCTGAAAGCCATGGCAAAGTGGCGCAGGGTTCGTAGATGACCTGGGACATCACTGGCGGAGATCATCACGTTGACGATTTCGATCATATCCAAGGCGTCGGCGAATAACAGGCCTTTTTCAAGATCATTGGCGGTTGAATCGTGAAGTTCGCCCGTTTCAAGGTCGATAACCTGGGTGCCCTGGCTATCAGTGGTGTGATGAGGTCGACTGCCGTTAAGCACTACATCCCGGGCAGGATCCCTTGCGGAGAGTGTTACTATTCGGGGAGCTTGCTGTAAGGCCCATTCAACCAACTCGCGCGGTATGCTGGCCCATTTACGCTCGTAATTCACCGGACAGCCGAATTTCTCCAAGATTTCTAATGCCCGCGGGGTCTTGAAATCGATACCAACCCTTTCCAGCAAATCCAGGCTGTGTTCGTGGATCCGATCGATATCATCTTGAGTAAGGACTGGCGCCAGGGATAAACCCATTCTCTTTTCCAGTTGTGTCATGCCTGACCTAATTCCTGTCCTGCCGCCTCAAGGATCCTGGTGAGTTCCAATTGTGCGGCCTGGTCCAGAGGTTCTGGATGGTGGTTTTCATAAATCCAGGCGAACTTTTCCCGGGCCACCTCATGAACTGGTTTATAGTCTCCCTCTGCATTTATCTGCTGGGTGACCGATCGCTTCATCTCATGTCGCATATGCTTGCGGGTGTGCTTTTGTGCCAGGAAGTGACCCCCTGGCCCAACATCAGCAATGACATCCAGAGCAAGTGTCTCCAGGCTTACATCCAGGTTCAGCAAGGAATACCGCGCCCGGTGGTATATATCATCGTCAAGGATGATCGCTTCTGGGTACAACAAGGTATACGTTTCCCTCAATCCCATCCCGGTGACAATCTCACACCCGGACAGGCCGATTAAAAATGGATCCAGGACTACTTCAGTGGCTGATTGCCAGCTATCCACTCCTAAGCCGTCAGTGCCAAAAGCGCCGCCGAAGGCCGGCATACCCCAATGGTGAGCTATCTCTACTGGGGTATATCGCCCTCGCGTGTCTAGGGGATAGCCTACATAAGCTGCGTTGCGTGGATCAGCCCAGGCTTGCATGATCGAATGGAAGACTGGTGCTCC
>JBEQLH010000102.1:2628-9374 GCA_040326075.1 Anaerolineales bacterium | reverse complement strand
GGCGGTAGAGCGAAACCAGCTGCCATGGGGTGTCCACCAAAGCTGACCAGCATCTGCTGCTGGTCGGCGATAGCAGCCGTGATGTTGATTCCAGGGATGGAGCGGGCAGAACCGCGCGCCATTTCGCCAGGTGGGGAAGCGATCAACAGCACCGGTCGATCATAGCGTTCAACCAGGCGGCTGGCGACAATCCCGATCACACCTCCTGGCCAGGCATCGTGAGCCAAGACCAGAGCTGCATGCTCCAGCAGAGATGGGTCGCGTTCGATCTGGCCTTGGGCAGCCTGGAAGACCTGCCCGGTGATTAATTTCCGCTGGGCATTCAATCCCTCTAGCCGCGTTGCCAGGATTTTCCCCCGGCTTCTGTCAGTTGTGGTTAAGAGCTCCACAGCTACATTGGCATCCGACAAACGTCCGAGGGCATTCATGCGTGGTCCTAATTCGAAACCGATATGCTCCTCAGTCAGACCGGGCGGATCGATTTCAGCCAGTTCCATCATAATTTGCAATCCCAAGCGTTGAGTCTGGCGCAGCGCTTTAAGCCCCCTCTGGAGCAAATAACGCACATCCTTGACCTGGTGTGCCAGGTCAGCGACGATTCCCAGGGCGACCAGATCGAGGTGGATATCGGCGACTCCTGGATGCCCCATTCGCCCAGACAAAGCTTCGGCCAGCTTGTAGGCCACTCCAACCCCTGGCAAACCGGCTAAAGGGTGATCAGGTGACCCCAGCTTGGGATCGATCACTACCAGCGCCTCGGGAAGAGCATTCGGAAGGTCATGATGGTCCGTGATAATCACATCCACACCCTTGGAATTTGCGTATGATACGGCGTCATGTGCGCCGATACCTGTGTCGCAGGTCAGGAGCAGATCAATTCCGTCCCTGATGATCTTACGTAGGACCGGCAAATTTACCCCATGTGATTCGACCTCCCGGATTGGGATGTGAAAGGTAACCTGCCCGCCCAACTCTTCGAGGGTGGAAACCAACAATGTGGTGGAGGTCTGGCCATCGACATCGAAATCACCCCAGACGCAGATCGATTCGCCATTCTGGATGGCTGCAGCCAGGCGATCCACTGCGGTCTGCATCCCGCTCAAATCATATGGTGAGGCTGGGGTATATAAATCAGGATCGAGAAATGCCTGAATTGCTGCCCGGTCGGAGAAACCGCGGCGCAGCAGCACCTCCGCGATGAGAGGATGGCCACCGATAGCTGATTGGAGTCCTTCAGGGATGGTAATTGGGGCAGGTTCAAGCCAGGTTTTCATTTGTCGCCCTCATCCCCAACTCCTTCACTGCCTTCAGGACAGGTTCACCTCCCAACTTTGGGAGAAGGAAGATCACAATTTTCTGCAATAGTACCCAGCACAGTATCCAGATGATGTTCAACTTCATAATTCTAAAATCGAATGAGTTTGGATAACCTCTTGGTCATCTTAATCTAAAACAAATTTTTGTTTTACTTACCCCCATTCCTTGGCCATGATTGGGAGGGGAAAGGGCTGGGGAAGGTGAGGGCTAATGATTTAAATCCAAGTTGCAATGGTCCTTAATACTCTACCTCGGCGATTTGTTCAAAGTCAAGAGTAAATTCAACATCTTCTGGTTCTACTAGGTCAAATTCCTCATCGAGCGAACCAGCGCCAATTCCCCGATCACAGAGTGAACGGTAGGTACAATATTTACAACGAGACTCGTCTGGGGTCAGGAAAAAATCACCTTCATCCAGGTTTCCGATCTCATTAACCAATCCTGAAAGGTAATCTCGGTCCGATTGGTATTGCAGCAAGCTGTATGGGAAACGCTGTGGTTCTTGAGGGTGTTCAGCAAACCAGTACACCATTTCTATCTGGTCTGGGGATAATTCACCTGCCTGAGTTAAAAGGTATGGATAGACACGTGTCTGGAGACGCTCAGCCAGCCATTCCCGGGGTGGAATCTTCTGGGAAGTTTTCCAGTCCACGATTAAGACCTTCGTACCTGCCTCACTATCCAGCCACCGGATTAGATCGTACTTGGCCAGGAGGCGGTAAGCACCCAATGGAGCAGAAAGCGCAGTTTCTACCAGAATATTTTTTTCGGGAGCGACAGGTTCAGAGAAGCCGGCCAGGTCGCCGGCATACTGCAGATAATTTTGCCACCAGCGCCGGAGATCCTCATTGGTTGAGCGATCTGATTCAAGCATGGCGGACAACCGTTCAGCTGGCACGCCAAGGAGATGTCTGTGGATCAGGCGGTGGAATTCAGCTCCAACCTGCATGCGGTGCTCATGTTCGAGTATCGGCTCGGCTTCGACCGCCGGCCAGGCCAGACGCTGAAGGTAGCGCAACTGAAAACGGCGCCGGCAATCGACATAATCCTGCAGGCTGCGCTGGCTGAATTGGAACTGAACAGGTAAGAGACTCATGGTATATCTTCTCCAAGATCAGAAAGATGTTCATCCCAATAACCCTGCAAAGCCAGGAAAGGCATTGCCGGTGTTTGGTCGCCCTTGCGACCAGTGTTCCAGGTTATGATGAGTTCTTGCCTGGCACGGGTGATGCCAACATAAAGCAAACGCAGCCGTTCAGAGACATAGTCAAGGCGCGCCTGGCGGGAAGCTTTGCCCTCCTCGTACCAGCTGTATTCATCTGGCGAAAGAGCTACACTCAGCTGATATAAAGCCTCTGCTTCCAGGTTAAGATGATCGCGCAGAAACCAGGGTTCAGCAATGTAGCTATCATAGAGTTGACCCGAGGGGAAATCGTAATTATTGACTGACATCAGATAGACCCGGTCCCATTCCAAACCCTTGGCTTTGTGCATGGTTGCCACAACGACCTGGCCTTTATGCCTTTGAGGATCAAATCCGAGGTCATCCTCACTGAAACCTAAGAATCGGCGCTCGTTGCGAGCGATCACAGCCAGCTCTGCGGTAAATTCAGGCATCCGCCATTCGTGGTGCATATCGCGCGCCTGGCGCAGTAGGAGTGCCAGCTTATGAGACATTGCCAGATCAGATGGTTCGGTGAAAATATCCTGCGCCAAAGAAAGGATCAGCTGATCAATGGGCAGCAGAGCAGCTCCTTGCCAGCGCTGCACGATATGGCGAAATTGTTCCAGCTCATTTGATACCCATTCCTCCCGCTCAGCAAGTTCAAATTCCAGCGGCCAATCACGCCCGGCACGCGGCCAGAGGTAGTTTTCTACCTGCCGGCACCCTTTGAGCAGCTTATTTACCTGTTCAAACTGGGGTTTTTGTTCTTCGTCATCCCACTCCCCTCGCCGCCAGACACGATATGCGTTTGCCAGGTTTTTTGCAGATCCGGGTTCGGAAAGGTAGTTAATCAAATTTCCAAGCGCACCCGCGGCACTTCGC
This sequence comes from Anaerolineales bacterium, assembly GCA_040326075.1. Lineage (GTDB taxonomy): Bacteria > Chloroflexota > Anaerolineae > Anaerolineales > UBA4823 > PFL25. The sequence continues at coordinate 6,010 of JBEQLH010000102.1, read as the reverse complement.
GTGGCAGTGGAACTGCGCAGGAGAGTATCTGAACAGTCCAGCTTCCGCCGCCGCAGCTCATCAACCACATCAAACCCACGCCGGTTGCGCGGTACCAATACTGCTACCGTTTCATCAGGATGGTCAGGCAGCCATCCGGCTATTGAATTGGCGATGAAGTGGGTTTCCTCCTGAGGGGTCAGCTTCTGATCGATCAAATGAATCTTTGACGGGTCATCAGTTGGGTTGGGTTGTGGATCCCCGGGGGGTACCGCCTCGATAGCTGGTGGGACAAGCGCATCCCTCACTTCCGTTCTTGGGTGTTCATTTTGAGTCCATTCAATCAAGTAATTTGCCAGGTTTATGATGCTGCTGGTTGAACGCCCGGAGTTGGGCATCTGGCGATTGATCACCTCCGGCAAGTTAAGAAAGTCACGTAAGTGCTGTGGACTGGCGGTGGTGAAGGTCTCAAAAATTGCCTGGTTGGGGTCCCCAACCCGCACCCAATTGCCTGATGGTCCCGCCAGTTCTTGGAGGATCTCCTCTTGCAGCTGGCTGCTATCCTGGGCCTCATCTTCAAGGATATAGGGCCAGCGGTGACGCAGGCGCTGCAAGAAGGTATCATCCATTCGGAGCGCCTGGAGCGCAAGACGGATCAGGTCATCAAAATCTACGCCTCCGCGATATAACAAAGCACGTTGGTAATCCTGATAAATTTCGCAGCTCATTTCCGCCAGAGGTAAGGGTACAGATAACCCGTCAAATATGGCGCGCAGCTGCTCAGGGGTATGCTGCCGGTCTTTAGCGAACCTAATAAACGCTAAAGCCACATCGCTGACCTTGGCAGGCAGTTGGTCGCGGCGCACCCAATCAAGTTTTGCTTCGTCCATTTCGGGATCGAGGAAATCATCCAGGGCATTTGGATTGGATCTCACCCAGGCTAAAGCTGCACTTTCACGGATTTGTGCAGCGGTGCGCTCATCAATGATCTGGAATTCCTCCGAAAGCCCAATCAAATCCGGCCGCTCACGAACGATATCGTGAGCCAGGCCATGCAGCGTACGCACCCGGTATCCCAAATTGGGCAGTAAGCCCTGCTCTTTCACCAGGTCCCCCACGCGAATCGCGAAGTTGTCCACCGCCGAATTGACCAGGGTGACAACCAGCACTTCCTGGTCATCTTCCAGGACTCCACTAGCGATGATTTGCGCCGCCAGAAGAGAAAGGATCTGGGTCTTGCCGCTGCCAGGCACAGCAGAGACACCCATTTTACCCATCTGGTATGCGAGAATTTCTTTCTGCTTGGGGCGCGGGATAAACATCAGGGGATCCTATCCATTTCACCAGCGGGGGAACTGGCGGGATAAGTTTGCAGGACCCGCTGAATTGCTCGCAGGAATGGACCTTTCATTTCAAAACCCCCTTCACCCAAGTCGCTCAACCCCAGGAATATCTTACGGCGGCAGCGGCGGATCAAACCCCGGCTGAGCCGGTAGAGCGCTTCCTGGCTGGATTCGAATTCTTCAACATCCGTCCAGGGTGCCCCACCAGGCCAACGCCGACTGAGTACGTGGGGATGGGTTAGCGGTTGGTACAGGCGTTCTGCCCAACCACGACCTCCAACATCGAGCCAAAACTGGTAATCAACCGCACGGTTGCCCATCAGGAATGTGTAAGCTGGGGCCAGGAAGACAGCTCCTTCAGATTGGACAGACCAGCTGCGGATGTATTGTGCGGCGACGACACCCTGCTGGACCAGCTGGACATAGTCATGCCCTAGGATCTCTGAAACCTCAGCCAAGCCTCCAGTGACCGTCCAACGGAAGTGACGGGCTGAATCGATCAAGTTCGCCGCTACCTGTCCAGCATCCAGGTCGTGATGGAAACCAAATCCTGGCTGTGCCAGAAGCTCCCCAAACAAGCGGCTGAGGAAGTGATCTAACTCGTCTAAAGGATGGAGGCTGTAATCCTGGAGCCAAACGCGTAGATTCTCATATTTCTCACCCAACGAATAGGTGATGCGTTCCTGCATCGTTGGATTGATGCGGTCAAAGGAAGTTAATAGTGGAAGACCATCCCGCGTGCGGTAAACGATCTCCACCAGAAGCTGCGCCCGCACTAAATCCATCCCCTCGATCGCCTGGATGAGAGCATAAGCCACATCAAAGCGGGTTGGTTTGATCCCCCACTCAGGATGGGCTAAGGCTGCCAGGGTCAGCAGACATTGTCCAGCTGGTTCCTCGCGCAAGGAGCGTGAGGGCCGGTGAGATTGAGTTGGGATGCCCTGACGGTCGAGCCGGTCAGACAACGAAAAGCGCAAAGCATCCGACATGAAGGGAGCCAGAATAGCGACCTGCTCTGGAGGAGAACCTTCCTGGTCTACCAATTGTGTCACCTGATCCACAACCCAATCGAGCATCTGTGGATGGAAGCGATGGTTCTCGAATTCAAGCGCTTCACGCAGGTTCCCTTCCGCAGCAATATTATTTTGCTCATTCGACACCGACTGGAGGAGTGACCCGAATGAGGCATTGGATTGGTCCATGGGGCGCTTGAGAGCCCCCTGCAAACCGAATGCAAAAGCTTCCAAACCTGGTGATGTCACGAAGGAACCAGATAAAGTGATCCGCTCCTGGCATTGATCCTTCAGCTGGTAAGCGCTGGTAGGGTCAGCTCCAAGAAAGATGCGATATCCGCCATCCAGATCATAAATCAACAATACAGATTCAAATCTCGGCAGCCATTCTGAGATCAAGTCATGCGTGACAGGGGTGTCCTCCTCGATGTTATCGAAGATCAGGTGGCGGTAAGTCTTAGCCAGATAGTCCTGGCAGACGGGGACAGGCCAGATATGATTCAGGAAGACCTCAACGCGCAGCGAAAAATCGAGCAGATTATGTGCAAGGCAATAGGATCGGAACCTGGAGGCAGCCTCCTGAGCATCTCCGTACAGGCGCGCCTGGCTGGCCTCACCGACCCAGGCACCCTGCAAGCGGGTGCCAAGTTCGGTATGTGGGAATCCGACTACCGCGGCTTTGTTCAGGTTGTCGACCACCTGGCTGTACAGACGGTTGCGGTCAATGGTCACACTGTCGAAAAAACCCTCATCGAGCAAGGGAGCCACCACGCGGGCCATGTAATACTGGGCTGTCTCCAGGTTGAGAAATGCAGGAGGCTGATCCGGATATGCAAACCCAGCCCGCTCTGCTACCAACGGCCAGAATAGCTCAACCATCTTTTGCGCCAGCCCACCCAGAGTGAGAACATCCACCACACCCCCAGCCACCAGGCCTGGATTGTGCAGCGCCTGGTAATAGGGCAGAGCCAGGTTGCGCTGAGGTAAGAAGATGAGCATCGAATCGGCGCGCACTCCCTGAGACATGAGATGCAGCAGCCGTTCGAC
>JBEQLH010000102.1:0-2528 GCA_040326075.1 Anaerolineales bacterium | reverse complement strand
TCGAGCTCAACCCCACATTCGGCCAGCGAGGCTGCCAGAATCTGGCTGGCTGCCTGACGCTGCATGGCAGTGGAGGTAGTATAGGTGACTTTTATAGGTGTGCCATCAATCACGCCCTGTATGCCGCGTGCAATTCGTGGAGTCTCTGGATCAGAGTCGTCATCCACCCAGCCAATTTGCTCCAGCAGCTGCCCCCCGGCAGTTGGGTCAAAGCCATAACTCGGTAGGTCTGGATTGAACAGGGGATGTTCATCCGGCAAATAGGAATCCGGCACCCGCGAACGACCAGCCAAGACCTCTTCAACAATCTTTTGGCGATCCATGCACATAGCAAAAGCCTGGCGAACTCTTACATCACCAAAGAAGTCAGGACGATCAACACCAGGCTGGTAACCGTCCTCGTAGGAGAGGGGTTGGATGCCGAAATCGGCGTGTTCCCAGACCGGACCAGAGGAGAATTGTGCCTGCAATTGGCCGGAATCTTCAAGTTGATTGAGTTCTTCGAGGTCCTCACTCATGAATGCTAAACTGGCGCCTTGATCCAGAAGATCACAACCACCAGTGGTGAGCGCATCCAGGTTGCGTTCAGGATCCTGGCCGATGAAGCGGAAGATTAACTGGTCAAACCTGGGTTCGGCCTCTCCAACCCGGAAATAAGAAGGGTTCTTGCGCATATTGATGAACTCGCCGGGGACCCAGCTGTTGATGATATACGGTCCCCAACCGAGAGGTTGGCGGGCAGTCTCTTGAGCGGTAAATAAATCCTCCACAGGGTAATCAGCGAGCTGGTGCTCTGGGAGCGGGATAAAGAAATTGGTCTGGTAATCCGGATCCATAAAGCCGGGAACGCCGCTCCAACGCACGTTGCGCTCATCAAGCGCAGTGTAATCGGCGGTGCGCGGCAATGTCGCCCAACCCTGGCGGGAGACCAGGCCAAGACCTCCACAGGGACCAAAATCCGCCTGGCACTGATTGGCGATCTGGTAGCTGAAAGCTGAATCTGCCGCGGTAAGGGGAGTGCCGTCAGACCACTTGATGCCTTCTTTGAGGGTAAATGTGGCTGAGAGCTGATCCATCTCCAGTGGTCCGCCATCCCAAGCGACAGCGCAATCTATTTGCGAGCAGCCAGCGGGGCGTACGATTTCGCCCAGGTTGAGCTGCACCAATTGACCTGCATTATTCACCACCCAATCTCCAGCCTGCACAGAGATTGGTGCAAGATTGGCATCTCCATCTGCGAGGTTGGGCAGCTTCTCCAGGATGACCGGTTGGTACTGATAACCGATCCGATCAAGCGGTCCATCATAAATGGCTTCCAGGATGTGGTTTTGGGCCAGCGAGGCGCCACCATAGATGAATAACGTATCTGGCTCAGCACCCAGACAGATCGTCAGTGTGCGCGGTGGGATAGTTGGAGTGGGTTGTAAGGTTGGGGTTGAGGTAATTTGTAAACTTGCCTGGGTTTCCCCGGCAGGTGGTGTGGTTGGACTCGGGGATACCTCTCCGCCAATTGAACATCCGACCAGCAGGAACAGCCCTAGAAATGTCCCAATCAGATAAAGATGTTTGCTCATAAATCCAGTGATCATGGAATATCGCCTCGCGTGAATAGAACATCCGGATTATACAATAAGTGTATGTTAAAAAGTGCGAGGCATCTCGGAGATGCCTCGCACTTATGACAAACCGAAAGATTAATATTGTATTGAATTTCCGTTAGGGCTACTGTGTGATGGTGACCGATCCTTTCATACCAGCATCGTAGTGGACGCCATCTTGCTCAAAGCATCCCATCTCCCACTTGCCAACCATCCCTTCAGTGACAGTGAACTTGATGGTTCCAGTTCCATCTTCAGGTAGGGCAACCATAAAGCCTTCATGCTTCATTTCCTCATGCTCGTGCTCAGCTTCACCTTCTTGATGAACCTCGGGTTCGACTCCGCCAGCCTCAAACATGTCTTCCTTGTATCCAGCAGGGCGGTTATCCATCTCCATCACCTCATGACCGAACATAACTTCATGCTGCAATTGACCTGAATTGATCAAGTTCAATGTTACTTCCTGACCAACCTTGAACTGCAGGTTTTCCGGAGCGTAGGCATATTCTGTCATGTTGATATCGTAGCTAACCGATTCGGGTGTTCCTCCACCACAAGCAACTAAAAACAATCCAATCAAACCCAAAAATATTGGGACAAACAGTTTCTTCACAAACTCCTCCTATAAATCTGATAATTTAGATGTTGTATGTACAATTATAACAGATAATCGATCCCCTTGCCAATATGACGGATGACCACATGGTATTTGATAGGCGCGAAAGGGAGCACGACCCGGATTTCTTGTTTAATAATTATTCGTCACTCCCATAGACACCAGGCGAGCTACCTAGTGGCTTGTCAATCATCATTCTTTCATGTGTCATTCAGAACGGAGCGCAGCGGAGTGAAGAATCTCCGGGTCAGTTGCCGAGACTCTTCCCCCCGGTCTGTCCGACCAGGGACAGGCCCTCGGTCCGTCAGACCAAG
>JBEQLH010000101.1:6161-9387 GCA_040326075.1 Anaerolineales bacterium | reverse complement strand
CCTCTTATGGATAAACTAAACCAGGCGGGTCTGAAGTGGGTTGATTTTCCCAGTCTGCATTCGAGGGTGGAGATTTGAGGTGGTTGTGGGGCAGGAAGGGGCGAATATCACTCTTTCCAGTAAATATTATCCGTCCCGCACAAGGTGCGGGATAAACTAATTGACGCACTGGAAAAATATTATCCGCTCCTGTCCCAGGGCGGCCAGACCGGGGGAATTTACGCGAATTTCCACGAATTTACACGCCTTTCCCCCGCTGAAAACAGCGGGATTTGCACCAGGAAGGAAAGATCCAGATCCCGGAACCGGGACGGGACGGGGCCAAGGGAATTTTTCTAATTAAACAGCCTATTTGGGTGGGGGAGTACCTGTGAGGTGTGTAAGTTAGGATCCCATTCTCTTCCTTAAGAACTATCCGCCCCGCACTCCGTACGGGACAGGCTAATTTACGCCCCTTTCCTAAGAAGAAAAGACAAGCCTTTCCCCCGCTGAAAACAGCGGGACTTACGCCAGGAAGGAAAGATCGAGGGAATTTTTTGGGGTGATATACGCCAATAAATGGATTATGTTATCGAATATCTGCAAGGCGACGCTGCGGCAACCCTCCAAATGGGAGGATGCCTACAAGGGGTCTGTCTACGATGTGGAAAGCGGATAAGCCCCGACAGGAGGCGGGACAGGCTCGCCCACAAGGGCCCCGCAGGAGTCGGGATAAAGCTAGACTACATCTATACTTATCCATTAAACCGGGCTATCTTTGTGATTAATGCATTGAATATCAAATGCCCTCGGAAGTAGTCTTCACAAAGTCGATCAGCTCGTCGATCCTGGCGAACGCCAGGGCTGTCACGGTATCTGCTCCGCCGTAGTAGATCGCTACCCGACCTGTATCAGGGTCATACAGCGCGGCACAGGGAAAAGCCACATTGGGCACATCGCCAACATTCTCATAATATTTCTGTGGCGAGAGCAGGTAGGGTGCACCACGGGCGATCACCTTCCAGGGCTGCTCCAAGTCCAGCAGGACGGCTGCCTGCGCGTAATCAAATTCGTCGTGGCCACTGAGGATGATAATCTTGACCCACGGCATATGCTCCCGGACGATCTTGCACAGCTGCAAGCCATCCATGAAGGGCATTTTGATATCCGTGATCAGCACATCAGGTTGGGTAGACTCGATCAGTGGAAGGGCTATCTCCCCATCTGGTGCTTCTCCGCAAAACTCAAGTCCAAGAGAAGCCCAATCCACATTGTCCCGAATGCCTTCTCGAGTCACAATTTCGTCTTCAACTAGGAAAACTTTTTTGAGCACTGCATGTACTCCATTGTTGCTTATTTTGCATTAATGCACTCCACCTCTCACGATAGGATGAGGGAAGGTTGGGAATGGATGCAAATGATCAGAAATTCCACCGTTCGGTTCAGCTTGGATTGTCTGTTGGGCTGGGGATCAGAAACCGGGGTCATAATGTTGAGAAAGAATCACTCTGGATAAATTAACGAAGAGCCAATTTACAATTGGTCCTTGAATAATTCGTTGCAAAGGTTACTTTCAACTCCTGGTCTGTGGATTTGAAGAAGTTGCAGGTATATACCTGTACTGCATTTGAGATTTGATTCATTATAGCATGGCAGGGTATATGGCATCAGTATTAGGGTCGTGATATAGATGAACAGGGTTGGGGTACATATTCTGATTGGATAGATCAACGAACAAGAAACTCTGCGAGTTTAGTTCTCACAGGTTGGTTTAGAAGCCATGGATTGAGATCAGACGGAATTATGACTGATATTTTTTTGTTCGTGATGTTTCCCTCAACCTGTTATTACTGTTGTATTGAGTAGCCAAAACCTTCGCTTTGGTTCGATAGAGATTATATTATGTACATTCAATGGATTTATCTTGTGAGGTTTGAAGGAGTTTCATGAGCAGACCGGTTTTACCATTACCCTTATAGCCGGTACAAACCTAAAATTTAAGATTTATCAGGTTGATTTTTTCTGTAACGAAACTTCCCAGATGGCGGGAGATGCATTTCTAACAAACGGTTACAATTCATTTAACAGACCCGTATTTCTGTTTATGTCCAACAAGCATCGTTTAATGGATTTACTAGGCCAGAGGTTTTGTTTAAGTGCCAAATATGATCCGAACTTGCTTCTTCGCTGTGTTGTTGTTAATACTCACATTCCTATCTGCCTGTCAAACAGGAGATGGCGATCTTGATCGACAGAAACCTATGGATATCCCCTCAACCGCACAGTTAGAGACAGATACCCAAATGCAATCCAGTTCAGAGGTCGGACTAAACAGCACAGATCAATCAAAATATTCATCCTTTACAATTCTTGATAGCGCTGAGTACGATATCCAACAGCGGCTTAAGCTGGTCAATCACGGGCCGGGAAGTCCTTCGAAACAGAATCTCTGGGTGGCGTTAATCCAGGACGTCTACCCTTACCAGGTGGTCGTCGAACGGGAGATCAATCCAGGAAGCTACCAGCTGGTGGTTGATGAATATGGAAACCAGATCGCAGAATTTGAGTTCTCGGAAATGCCCCCCGATTCTGAGATCCAGGTGGAAATTAACTACCGGGTAAAAATCAACCGGTTGAAATTCGATTTATCTGACTGCCAGGGAGAGCTCCCCGAATTCTTTACTGAACCTGAACTACATATCGAGTCTCGAAATCCTCAAATCGTCCAACTCTCTGAGCAGCTATCTCAAGGGAAACACACCACCTGTGAACAGGTACGGGCTTTCTATAATTATATCGGGGACAACCTGGTGTACAGCTATAACGGTGGAAATTGGGGTGCTCAGGCAGCGCTGGGAAAAATGGGTGCCGACTGCACAGAATATACCTCTTTGATGGTGGCTCTCAGTCGAGCAGCAGGTATCCCAGCACGATATATTGAAGGTTTGAATTTCACTCCCGAGGGGGAAGAAAAGCTTGCCCGTCAAGAGCACGCATGGTTGGAAGTATTTTTGCCGAGTATTGGTTGGACGCCAATGGATCCCACCCTGGGGCGTTCTTCAATCAAACGAGAGGCATATTTTGCAAAACTCCCCCCAGATCATATCATCGTCACCCGCGGCCGCAACTCATCTTCAATGCGGGGGGCGAGCTATTGGACATATCTCTACTGGCCGGGAAAAAGCACAGAGATCAACATTGAGCAAGGGGAGTGGACAATCACGCCGAAAAGTGAATGAGGTAATAT
>JBEQLH010000101.1:3236-6061 GCA_040326075.1 Anaerolineales bacterium | reverse complement strand
TAATATCAAGCTAACAAATAATGGTCAGGCATAGTTCAAATGAGAACAGTGGGCAGCTACTCCATTCTCCTGCGGAGAAAAGCATGCATGGAAACAGATAAAACGATGATTAAGCCATAGATCAACTTGGTGTAGAAACCAGTCAAACCAACGGCAACCGTGGCGGCTTCGATTGCACCAATGATGAAAGCTCCGAGGAAGGTTCCAAATATTGTACCTACACCGCCAAATACGGATGTACCGCCGAGGAAAACTGAAGCAAGCGTACTCAATAGATAACCCTCACCTAGACTGGGCCAGAAAAAAGTCACGTATAAACTGGCTACGACACCAGCAAAGGCCGAGATTACTCCAACAAGAACAAATACTAAAATCCTAGTTCGCCGAGTATTAACACCCATGAGGGCAGCGCTTTCGGCATTATCCCCGACTAAATATACATGAGCGCCAAATCTGGTGCGATTAAGAAGTATCCAACACAGAACTGCAATGATCACCAACCAGACAAATTGGGCGGGAAGCGATCCGCCAATTTTCCCAACCAGCAATGAGCGCAAGAGGGTCCCTTTGGAATATGTGAGGGTACCACTGGCTCCTTCAGAAAGGACAAGCACCATACCGCGCCAGAAGAACTGAGTACCGATGGTGGCAACCAGAGAAGGGATTCCAAAAAATACTACAATGGCACCATTCAATAAACCGCCAATCAGTCCCATAGCGAGAGAGGCAAATACCGCCAACCAGAGCAACCCAGTAGCATCGTAGGTAAGGATGAAGGCAACCATGCCCATCGCCATTATGGAGGGAAATGAAAGGTCGATCTCCCCTGCTATCACAGCAATGGTTAGCGGCATAGCCATGATAGCAAAGAATGGAATGGTTGCCATAAAGGCCCAGTAGATCTTATTGGAAAGAAAAGTGTCAGGCGCGGCAAAAATAAACACTGCCCAAAGGGCGATAAAAACTGCGAAAATTCCTAATTGAGCCCCATTCTGCCGGGCAAATTTTGAGAGACTGAAAGACTCTTTGTATTCAGGTAATGGGGTGTCTTCTGTTCGGTTTTCAAAGGAATCATCCATGGTAAGCGAGCCTCGATTTGATATTATTCACTGATTAAGAGAGAACACCGGTTTCAGCAACCCGGTACATTTTGTCCATGAGATCATCAAGGCTGATATCCTTGGTGACGAATTCACCTGCCACTTTGCCACGGTCGATAACGACCACGCGATCAGCGACGGAATAAACATGGAAAATATTATGGTCGATAAATACTGCAGCTTTTCCAGCATCTTTGATCCCCCGCACGAAATCTAATAATCTCCTGGTCTCCTTCAGCGAAAGACCCATAGTTGGCTCATCCAATATGATGATGTCGGCATCAAAGTAAAGAGCTCGTACAATTGCGACACCTTGTTTTTCACCGCCTGAAAAAGTACCCACCGTTGAGTTTGGATTGACCGCTGCTGACGTGAAGCCCATCGATTGAGTCATCAAGCGATGCGTCTCTTGCTTCATTTCCCTAATTTTCAAGATTCCTGCCTTATTTTTAAGTTCACGACCAAGGAAGATGTTCCTCCAAAGCGATTGCAGTTCCGCTAATGCTCGTTCCTGGTATACCGTTTCAATGCCCATTTTACGAGCTTCAGGTACGGTTAAATCGTCAACTTTCTGCCCGTTCAGATACATTTCACCTTCATCCGGTTTATAGTAACCTGTGATGATCTTAATTAATGTGGATTTTCCTGCCCCGTTGTCTCCAAGTAAGCCAACTACTTCATTTTCACCTAAAACGAAATCCACATCTTGAAGCGCCTGGACCTCCCCAAAAGTCTTGGACACATTCCTCAATTCAACACGATTTGTCATACCCTACCTCCAAGCTTTGAAACGAGGGCTAAAAGGCGAAAAGACCCGAGTCAGGCTAGTCTCTGATTCTCGACAATTTAGCCCTCGTTGAGATTGGTTTCCAGGTCATCATTTACAAGAATTCACAGATTGATGATCATGGAAATTTGGGCTGCTGATCTTTACCTGATCTGCAGTTCTGCCAGTTCGGCAAGCGATTCCACGTTATCTGCGTGGGCGAAGCCTGCGCCAGTATCAATGTGCAGACCGGTGAAGAGATAGTTGTCGGTCAAGCAGATCTGCAATATAGACAGGTAGCCTTGCAGCCATTGCTGTTGGTCAATCACCAGGTCGGTATATCCACTACGGATGGCTTCTACTGTTGGGCCAGAGAGATCAAAACCAGCGCCGATGACATCATCAGGACCAAAGCCCGCGCTGCTCAAGTAGGTTTCCATCGTGGATGTCAGTGCGCCATGATCAGTCACCACCAGCTTCACATCTGGATTGGCGGAAGCATAGCCGACGAATTGGGGTACACCAGCGGCGGCGTCTGCATTGGTTGCATCGTCAATTTCTAAGTAATCGACGACCAGACCGGCATCCTCCAGCGAATCAACTACACCCTGTGTGCGTTCGCCTCGTCCAGCTTGAGCTAAAAGACCCCATACGAATGCCCGATCACCTTCGACCAGACCGAAGCGAGCCACAGCTTCTGAACCCAAGGCATAGCCTGCGTCATATAGAATGGCTCCAACATAACCAAAGCCATTCGAGCCGTATCGCCCTTGCAGGCGAGGCAGCTGGGTGTTCGAGCTGGTAACAATTATGCCCTCAGCTTCAGCCTCATCGACGAAAGACTCAAAAGCATCATCACCGGGGTGTCCCATGATGGCGATGCCATCTGGATTGAGTGCAGCCGCTTGAGCAAATTGGGTCACCATATTTTCTGGGTTCCAATCCGACCAGACATATTC
>JBEQLH010000101.1:0-3136 GCA_040326075.1 Anaerolineales bacterium | reverse complement strand
TGGCAAGCCGCAAGGATCAAACCAGCGATTAAAAGTACTGCAAATAACCAATATATTCGTTTATTCATTTTTCCTTCTCCTGTTCTTTCTCCTAATGATGGGAATTGTTAGTGTATTCCAAAACAAACTTGATGGTGTATCTGTATTCACACTCCATTTGCACCTCCTTTTCCTGATCTTTAGCCTGCTTGCTTATATATCGACCGTTCTTTGAACGCAACTGTATATGGGTAGCGGTCAAGTCCACTTTTCGATTTGTTTTAGGATGTCGAGTTCCTCCTGTTCGTTATCTGTTGCTAGCCAAAGGAACAATCCTTTTGGTTCCATTGTATCCATAAAATCATTTAGATCTTCTACGCTCAAATCGACAATCACCGGCATGCCTTTTGCCTGCATTTCTTTAATGAACGCGGTCCACTGCATGATAGGATAATCGTCCCCAACACCCTGAACCCACTGCAGGGCATGGATATCAGGCACGCTCAGGATCGCTTCCAAATGTTTGGAAACCCCTTGGCCATCCACATGGAAAATATTATGGGTCATGGTCTTAGTTTCCTGCTGGAGGATTGGTAACCCGAACTCATTGAAAAAATCCTGAGAAATCAACGCCGAAAAATCACAACTGGGGATATGCATCCTGCCGAATGATGGAATTCCCATCCAGCTGACTGAGAGCTGACCCTTTTCCTTTAGCATAGCATCAAAGTGGTCATAAATAAATTCGAAATCCTCAAACGCCCGATCTGCCAAGCGTCGTACCTGGTCCGGGTGGTCGTATAAGTCATAGCACAGCTGCAGGGGGTCCCGCCAGGCAGCCACGCAATCTAAACCTGGATGGAGATCTGTGTAACCGACCAGGAATTTTCCTTCACATCGCTCTAATGCATGCTGGGTTAAAACTTCAATCTTTTTGAAGTATTCATTATTTGTATTAAAGATTAGCTGATCGGCATCCTCCCACTGGCGTACAAAGGGTATTGAGTAGGAAGTGACCTCTCCGAATTCTAACTCTGCTCCATAGAAAGCGGCATATACATCCGGACCGAGATTGGGAAAATACACAGGGAAGGTTTCGCCATGGAAGCGGCGCCCTTGGATGGATTTTATGAATAAATCAACCTGCAGTTCGCTGTTGAACCACCATTGCTTCTTCTGTTCCCTGGATAAGAGAGCAATATCCTCGGTCGCTGCTTCGAGGAAAGCATTATGTGCTATGAAGCGGATCGGTGGTCGATCGATGATCTCATTTTCAAACCAGGCGTAGACTCTCTTCATGGCCATATCAAACTGCGGCATGGTCTCGAGTTCAATCATCCTATTGGCTCGCTGGGTTTCCTGTTTTTCCATCACTGTTTCGATAAATATTTGGCGCCTGGTTTCATTGACCAATCAGGTCAATAGCCAGCTTTGTGGCCTGGCTTGCGTCGGGAGCGAAGCCATCTGCCCCAATCTTATCGGCATATTCCTGCGTGATAGGAGCTCCACCAATAATTATCTTCACTTGACTTCGTAAACCAGCATTAGTGATGGCCTTGATGGTGTTTTCCATCATGGGCATTGTGGTCGTCAGTAAAGCGGACAAACCGATCAGGTCAACCTCGTTTGTCTTTATTGCTTCGATAAATTTTTCTGGAGATACATCAGTTCCCAGGTCATAGATGGCAAATCCGGCACCTTCTAACATGATCCCGACTAGATTCTTGCCAATATCGTGTAAGTCACCCTTCACGGTTCCAAGGGCAACCTTTCCTGCGGGTTTGATATCCGCACCAGCTAATAGTGGTTTAATGATATTTAATCCGGCTTTCATTGCTCTTGCTGAGATCAACATCTCTGGCACAAAATACTCGCCACCCTCAAACAGCCTTCCCACCTCGCTCATGGCTGGGATTAATCCCTTTTGCAATATATTAATGGCGTCCACATTTGCATCTAAAGCAGCCTGAACATTTACAACCGTCGAATCTTGATCTCCTTCCACCACGGCCCGGGATATTAGTTCTAGATATTGTTCCATTTCAACTCCGTACGACATGCTTCTATCTAAATGGATGAATATGCCGTATTGGTAATCGTGTTCATCATCATCCAAAAATTCTCTAATGGTGTATCTAATTGTACATGATGGGTTGGTGAAAGGATCAACCCGCCATCCTTACCCACCGATCGCAGGCGCTCTCGGACTTCCGCTTCCACATCGGATGGTTTTCCGAATGGGAGTGTGTGCTGTTCATCGATAGTTCCCCAAAAACACAACTGGTCGCCAAAATCCTCTTTTAACTTTGCAGGATCCATACTGGCAGGTTGGATGGGATTAAGCACATCGAGGCCTATCTCGATCAGATCTGGGATAATTGGATCAACTTTGCCATCCGTGTGATACGCTACTTTCAGATCAGGGTTGAGAGATTTAATTTCATCAATGAAGTTCGCCATTCTTGGTTTTAAAAACTGGCGCCACATCTTGGGTGAGATCAGCATTTGATTTTGGGTGCCGACATCATCCCCGATCCAGATCATATCCACGCCCAATTCGACCAGTTTTTTTGCAGCTGTAAGATGATAACGATAGGGGATTTCCATGATGGCGTTTGCTAAGTCAGGATTTAACGACATGTCGAGCATCATCTGTTTATAACCCCGTAATGCCCAGGCTGTTTCGAAGATTGTGGTCACAGTAACACCGACAATCCAATACTCGTCCTTGAAATCGTCTATCATCTGCTTGGAGGCATTGTACAATTCAGTTCTGTTTGGATCTGGTGCTTGGTAACTGCCGATCGCATCATCGTCAGCTAGTGGGTGACCAACAATCTCTGTGTAATGACCGGTGCCAAAGGGGGTTTCATATCGTTGGATATCCCAGCCAATCCCCCACTCATCAACATAAGGTTTATCGTCCATATAATAGGAGTTCGCCCAACCCACTGAAGTGAGCAGCATGTCTTCACCAAGCGCCCGCTCCAGCTCATACGTGTTACCACCCCCATGAGGGTTGTGTATACTTCTACCTTTCATTTGCATGTCTTTATACAAGCGATCGGCAAATTCGGGAGTGAAGCTGATCTGCATCGGGCAGCGATCGGGTATTTCATGATTTAGGGCGGTTTCAACGCGCTCTCTTGGTTTCATT
>JBEQLH010000330.1:0-3225 GCA_040326075.1 Anaerolineales bacterium | reverse complement strand
TTGCCCACCTGCAGGCCTGTAATAATTTTGATTCGTTGTTTTGTGCTTACACCCAGCCCCGCAGCTCCATAGCCTTAACTACTTTGGCGATCGCTACCATATAGGCTGCGTCGCGCATAAACACTTTTTCGCTTTCGGCCATCCCGACCACGTTGTTGAAAGCTTTCGTTATGGTAGAGTCCAGGCTGGAGAGGACCTCCTCCCGGGTCCAGTAATAATTCATATCATTTTGAACGCTCTCGAAGTATGATACCGTGACACCTCCCGCATTGCACAGGAAATCTGGGATAACGAAGACATCGTTGCGTTTGAAGACTTCGTCAGCTTCGGGTGTGGTGGGACCATTTGCCCCTTCTGCGACTATCCTTACCCGGTCACTGACCCGCATGACGGTCTCTGCGTTAATCTGGCCCTCTAGAGCGCCTGGAATTAACACGTCGGCGTCCTTGGTAATCCATGCATCACCATCTTCAATAATATACCCAGCGTTATGTGCCTTGTCCTTGTCGATCCCCCCGTAGGTGTCCGTAATCGTCTGTAAAAAGTGAACATCGACGCCATCGGGATGGCTGGCAGTAAATGGAGCCCGGGCTTCCGGGTCCCAACAAGAGACACAGGCGACTTTCCCGCCCAATATTTCCGTGAATCCGATGGCGGCATATTGTGATACATTGCCGAAACCTTGGACAGCGGCTACCGATTTTGTCGGATCCATTTTCAGATGTTTCATCGCCTCGCGAACTGTGTAGATCAATCCATAGCCAGTGGCTTCTGTACGCCCAAGAGAACCGCCCCCGCCCACCGGCTTACCGGTGATTACGCCAGGAGTGTATTCTCCAACCAGTTTTGAATATTCATCCATCATCCAACCCATCATCCGTGGATTGGTGCCAACATCGGGTGCGGGGACATCCTGGCGCGGTCCAATATTCCGCCATATTTGACCGATCCAACCGCGAACCAGCTTTTCTTGCTCCAGGATTGATAAGGAAGCTGGATCAACGGCTACGCCACCTTTGCCACCCCCAAGGGGGATATCTGCTACGGCGGTTTTCCAGGTCATCCACATCGCCAGCGCGCGCACAGTATCCAGGGTCTCGGAAGGGTGGAAGCGGATGCCTCCTTTGCAGGGTCCACGGGCATCATTGTGCTGGATCCGGTAACCAAAGAAAACTTTGATTGTGCCATCGTCCATGGTAACCGGGATCATGAATTTGAATTCACGCGTTGGCCAGCGTAACATCTCAGATATCTGGGGATCCAGGTTTAGCATTGTGGAGACATTATCGAACTGGCTTTGGGCCATTGTGAATGCATTAATTGGTTCGGTCATTTAAGTATTCTCCTGGAAAAACTCATTGTGATGTTAGAAACATAAACGGGCACCTCGGTATGGTGCCCGCTGAAATCTCCATCTATGGAGGGGGAATGTAGGTTTCGTTGCACAAGGCAGTTTCCCATAATTCCTGGAAATTCTGATTTAACCTTAGCAGAGGCCATAAGGCACGTCAAGTGATGAAAGACACGTAATTATTATGTGCTATTGTCTATCACTTTGGCGCAGCGCTGACAATTGCCGTTCCAATTCTCTCTGTATTACTTGAGGGTTTGCCTGGCCTTTGGCAGCACGCATTACCTGCCCGAATAACCAACGGGCAATGCTGTCTTTTCCCTGCACGTACTCATCAACCTGCTTTGGGTTGGCGATTAATACTTGATTGACAAGTTCAGCGATGAACTCACTATCCGAGATTTGCTGTAACCCACCCTCAGCAACGATTTTGTCAGGGGGGGTTCCTGTTGTGAACATCTCGTTCAGGACGATCTTGGCGGTGTTTTGGTTGATTTCACCTTTTGAAACCATCTGCACCAGTGAGGCCAATTCCTCAGGCGTGATGCGTGTCTCATCTATGGAGATATCGTATTGGTTGAGAAGTCCAAATAGCTCCCCGGTTATCCAGTTAGCGATTGTTTTCGGGTTTGCAGTTGGTTTAGAATTGTCTGCAAGTGACGCTACAACCTGTTCGTAATAATCTGCCACTGATCGTTCCGCGACCAGAACGCCAGCATCATATTCATTCAATCCATATTGTTGGTGAAAGCGATGTAGCTTGGCAATTGGCAATTCAGGCAAACTGTCCCGGACAGTCTCGATCCATTGCGGATCGATCACTAATGGAGGCAGATCAGGCTCAGGAAAGTAACGATAATCGTCTTCTTCCTCCTTTATCCGCTGCACAACGGTAACTCCCTGTTTTTCGTCCCAACCTACAGTTTGTAGCTGGACCTGTTTTCCCTGACGGATATCATTAATCTGGCGACTTATTTCATAGGCTACACTTCGTTCGAGGGAGTGGAAAGAGTTAAGATTTTTGATTTCAACCCTTGTGCCCAGCTCCTCTGAACCAAGTGGACGAACCGAGACGTTTGGTTCTATCCGCATAACGCCCTTCTGAAGATCGCCCGAGTTTACTTTCAGATAGCGCAATAGGGATCGTATGCCAGCGGCATAAGCCCGCACTTCTTCAGCGGTTCGCAGGTCTGGTTCGGAGACAATTTCTAACAAGGGTACCCCGGCGCGATTCAAATCCACCAGTGAATAAGTCTCCTCATCCTGCTGGACGTGGGTTAATTTCCCGGTGTCCTCCTCGAGATGGACTCGTCGGATGCGGATCTCACGCTCACCAGCCGGTGTCAGAATAGTCAGACGACCATTGCGCGCCAGTGGGTGCTCGTATTGGGAAATCTGGAATCCTTTGGGCAAATCGGGATAGAAATAATTCTTCCGTGCGAAGATACTCGTCTGAGCGATCTCACATTCCATTGCCAGGGCGACCCGTAAGGCGTATTCAACCACCTTTTGGTTGACGACCGGTAAGACTCCAGGCATGCCAGTGCACACCGGGCAAACCGCAGTGTTTGGATCAGCGATAGTGGAATCTACTACCGGGCAGGAGCAAAACATTTTAGATTTTGTCTCCAGTTCGGCGTGGACCTCAAGCCCAATTACAGATTCGAACTCCATTAAATTGTTTCAACACTCCACCGAGCGGAATCTTCTTCGAAAATTATTTCGAATGACTGACCATCTTCTGTCAGCACCTGAAATATAATGCCAGTAGGGGAACGCCAGCTGTTCAGGACCTCAGAGACTTCAAGACGCAAATCTTCAGACACCAATGCAGTGGGTCGCTCACCATACCTCGCACCGGAATAGCATTCGAC
>JBEQLH010000329.1:0-3238 GCA_040326075.1 Anaerolineales bacterium | reverse complement strand
AGCACCAAACCTCCTTGGAGCTTCAATACAAGATGGAATTCCTCATGATACCGCAGAGGTCAGCCCTTCGCTGCCAGCAGTGCAGCCCACCCAGTGTGGTTCACCCCCAGGATGGGTGGGGTACATCGTGCAAGCAGGAGATACCCTTTGGGGGATCAGCATCCGTGCTGATGAGAGTGTCGAAGAACTACGTATGGCTAATTGCTTAGAGAACGCATCTCTGATATTCATTGGGCAAAGTCTGTATGTCCCCAATTTACTACTTGATGGAGCACCTACATCTACGATAACCTCTACTCCTCCAGCTGAAATCCCAACCCTTTCGCCCACTAATACACAAAAACCAACCGAAGAGCCTTCGCCCATACCTTCTCAACCACCTCTTGTACCGACATTAGATCCTCCAAGGAACACGCCTACCCTGGCGCCGACATCCATCCCATCAGGGGAGGGATAAATACACTAATAGAAATTAACCTGCACTATGAATGTGTCATCAAAAAATCCTGAGGGGACGAAGCGCGCCAATTCGCCAGAACTGTGATCGTCTTGGATGATGGCTCCCGGGATGCAACAGGTCAGATCGCAAGGGATGCCGGGGCGATCTTCGTTTCACACTAAGATAACCTGGGGAAGGGGGCTTCCTTGAATACGGGCTTCTGCACTGCACGACAATATCACCCTCAGTATTAGCCATATTTACCCCGTAGCTCAATTTGGCAGAGCAAGCGACTCTTAATCGTTAACCCCGCAAGTATAATGCGGGATGCAGTTGCAGGTTCCCTTCGACTTCACGATGTTCCGCTCAAGGTGCTGAAGTCGCCCCCAAACGCGATGGCACTTGCGCAAGAAAGGAATTTTCTATATAATGATGTCAGCAAATAATCAAACGGTGTATCGTCAAATCGTGGCTTAGCAAGGGGAGTAAATCCATCCCACCCATCGCTCTCCCAAAATATTATGTGAGGGCGTTTTGTGTTTATGGTAGTGCCAACATAATTGGCTCACACAAAAGAGGTAAAAAAATCATGGCCCAAGCAACAGAGACCCGCGAAACCATAACGGCCGCGAACGAGACCTTTATGTCCCATAAATCTGTAAATAACTCTTACGATGTAATCCTGATCGGCTCGGGCATCGGTGGGTTGGCTTGTGCCAGCCTTCTGGCGCAGCGTGAAAACAAGCGAGTGCTGGTGCTTGAACGGCACTTCAAGATCGGCGGCTTCACCCAAACCTTCAAGCGCAAGGGTAAGTTTGAATGGGATGTAGGCGTTCATTACATCGGCGAGATGCACCCAGGTTCGAATATGCGCGACCTGTTCGATTTCATCACCCAGGGCAAGGTGAAGTGGCATCCCATGCCGCAAACTTATGATCGTTTCGTTTATCCAGACTTTACCTTCGATGCCCGGATGGGTAAAGAGCGCCTGCAACAAGACCTTATTACACGCTTCCCACAGGAGGCCAAAGCCATCCAACAGTATTTTATGGATATCGAGAGCGCCATGGGTTGGTTCAACCGCTATGTGACTGTTAAACTCATGACAGGTATGGGCATGGTGTCAAATCTGGTCAACCGTTATGGGGCTAAGCTGGCGCTACAAACCACAAAAGAATACCTGGACACCCACTTCCGCGACCCGCAGCTTAAGGCCGTTCTGGTTTCGCAATGGGGCACTTATGGCCTGCCGCCTTCACAGAGTGCCTTCGTGATCCATGCCTTGATCGCCGACCACTACTTTGAAGGTGGTTATTACCCGGTAGGCGGCTCGAAGGTCATCGCCGATTCGATGATACCGATTATCGAGCGTGCTGGGGGACATGCGTTGGTCAACCATACCGTGACCAAAATCCTTGTGCAAGGTGGCAAGGCTATTGGTGTGCGAGTTCAGGCTAAGAAAGGTAAACAAATCACCGAAAAGGAGTTCTACGCCAACGCCATTGTCTCGGACGTGGGGGCATGGATCACCTACAATGAACTGCTGGAGGAGCAGCCGTTTCCCTTTCGTGATTCGTTGGATACCTTACCCATTGGCGTGGCGAACGTCGCGTTGTATGTAGGCTTCAAGGACACCCCGCGCCATCTAGGCGTCCAGGGCGAGAATTACTGGTTCTTCAGCTCCTACGATCACGACGCCAGTTACGACAGTCGCAACGAACTGCTTGATGGCCTGGTGTCTTCATGCTTCCTCTCTTTTCCATCCTTGAAGAATCCCAAAGCCGAGACCCACACTGCTGAGATCATTGCCTTTGTGGATTCCGAGCCGTTCCGGCGGTGGATCGACCAACCCTGGTACCGGCGCGATGAGGATTATGGACAGCTCAAGGCAAGCATCTCGGCAGCGCTGATGGACTTTACCGACCAACGCCTTCCTGGATTCAAGGAGCTGGTCGATTTCCAGGAACTCTCCACACCACTGAGTACAGTTTCCTTCACCGGTCATCGCTCTGGAGAAATTTACGGCCTCCCGGCCACACCTATGCGCTACCGGTTAGACTGGCTAGGTGTGCGCACCCCGCTGCGCAACCTGTTCCTGACGGGGGCAGACGCGTCCAGTTTGGGTGTGATGGGGGCGGTAAACGGTGGTGTGCTGGCTGCCAGCTTAGTCTCCGGGGATCCGTCAGTATATATGAAAATCTTCAAAGAAGCGCGCGAGTACAGCCAAAAACTTGCGAAATAGAGACGCGTTTTAGGCATCTTATCGATTGACGCCTCTATTCATCGGTCATAGACGGAACCATCTTGGGCAACTCATTGGTCATAGACGACGCCATCTTGTACAACAACCCCCGCGGCATGACACACGCATCGTAGAACATGCAAGCTGGTAATCCAACCCAAACCCCGAAGCCAAACGAAGAGCCTTCACCCATCGCTACCGAACCACCTGGAGCCACGCCCACCCTTGCGCCGACGACTATCCCGTCAGGTGAGGGATAGCCATACCATTAGATATTGCCAAGCATTTAGCTTGTAACATCCTCTAATTTTGAGGATGCGACTTGCGCCATGAGCCCTCAAGATTAAGCAAAGAAGGGTTGTGTTATTGTGAGAACACAGCCCTTCTTGATTCTTAGACCCGCTCAGTTCAGCGCTTCAACGATTTTGAAAGACACGATCAGAACAAATGCCAACATCAAGGGCAGGATGCCGACGTTCATCACCCGGCTCAGATGCCGCACACGGTTATCTTCTGATGTGGAGATCAGCTCCTTCTGGATGAGCAAGGCAACCAGG
>JBEQLH010000328.1:0-3253 GCA_040326075.1 Anaerolineales bacterium | reverse complement strand
GGACCACATCATCATCAATTTCATTTAAGAACTTGCCAATGATTTTGTCATATAGATGGTATGTGTCTGGGATGATATGTTGTAAAGGATTTCCCTCCTCAAATCCAGGATCGGCGGGATCAAAATATTTCCAAAAGAAATGTCCAATTGCATCTAGCGTTGACCAATAGACGAAGAATAAATCCCAATCCCGTTCTCTTAAGATGCGTAATGCAAATTCAGCATCACTTATGGTCAATCTGGATAATCGATCAGCATACTCAGCCAATCCTCTCATTCCTCGATCTGGAAAACCCCGCACACCCATTAATAGCCCAGGATCTGGATATTCAGATAATATTTCTTCCGGTCTTGCCTGCACATCAGCGACGTTGGAACCGCGCACAACCACTGCACCTGGAGCATCCCAAATTGGGTAACAAAGGTGAGGGAAGATTGCAATAGTTTGATAACCGTGCCTGGCAGCAATCTCCCAGAAAGTCTTTCCGCGTAAGATTTTATTATCAATCCATTGATTAAGGATTTGATAGGATTTCTCGAGCGGATCGACAAAACGCACAATGCCATGTTGGGCAGGATTCAAGCCTGTAGCAATGGTCGCCCAGGCTGTGTCGGAGTCGGGAGGAAAAGTGGAGAGCACCTTTAATTGTTTAGCCTTACCACGCAATTGTGTGATGTTTGGTAATTCATCTTCGAACTTCACGAGTAATTCACAATCCAGTGCATCAATTCCGAGCACCAGTACTTTCACCTTGGTTTCCCTTTTCCATTCAGAGAATTCATGTATTCCAACATTTCCTCAATAATTTCTTCAGTGGGGGATCCCCCATTGACTTTTTGAACTTCAGGTCGGGATAAGATCTGTTGGTAGGACCTTCGGCGGTCCTTCAAATAATCAATGTGAGGTACATCATTTTTCCGTCTATAAGCGACTTCCTCTGGTAGATCGACCAGGAAAGTCACATCTGGAATTGGCAGGATTAATAAACCAAAATGAATTGCCCGATCAGTCTCGCGCATAGAGTAATTAAGATGGGCACTTAAGTCGCTGATCACCGTGTCATAAATGTAGCGATCAAGCACAATTATTCGTCCTTTGTATGAATGCAGGATTAATTTGAGCCAAATCTGGGGATAGAAATCAACCAAAATCGCAAAGGTATATATCCATTTAAGCAAACGATTGCGCATGGTTTCGTTTTTCTTAATAGAATAACTCTCATAATTACGCCATTGGTCCTGGCCGTTCAGCCAGATGGACCTTCCGATAGCCATAAAAATTCTTGATACCAAAGGGTATATTCGACCATAAAGGTATATGGAAGGTTTTCCCTCCGTTTTCAAGGAGGACACCAATTCGTGAGCTAATGTGGTCTTGCCGGCCCCATCTATGCCGGTTATACAGACGATCTTCATCTTTCTAATAACTCTTCGTAATAGGTTTCTAATTGGGATATCACCGCTCCCCAGGAATGTTGGCTGACCATCTTGCGTGTCTCGGGAATGAGATCATCCCTCAACAATTCCTTGACAGTCTCCAATAACTCATCTGATTCCCTGAAATACCTGAAACCATTTCCCTCTCCGAAAACACTCTCAAGTCCTTGAAATCGTGTAGTAGCTATTGTCAAATTACAGGCCATTCCTTCAAGGATGGATAAAGGCATCGATATGCTGAATCCTGGCATCACCGGAAACACATAACAATCGGCCAACATATAAAATTCCTCGATTTGGGGTTGGTAACCTGGAAAGACATGAAACCCTAAATCGTATAATTGATCCGTTGATTTGTGGTTTGCACTCAGATATTGGCTGCCGACTACGACAACCTGGATATTGTTTTTTGGGAGTTCAATTAACGCAGAAAGGTTGCGAGCTGTTTCTATGTGCCCAACGTGTAATACAACTGGATGGTTGGGATGTATGCCATATTTATGGCGAAGGTATTGTTTATAATCTTCGCTTGTTGGTTTGAACCGCTCTAAATCCACACCGTTCGAAAGATAATTGGTATTACATCCTAATGTTCTAAACTTAATCTTGGCATCATCAGATTGGACGAGCACTAAATCTGGTCTTGCAAATCCAAACATCAACTTTTGTTTCTGGTTAATTGCACCATCTCTAAGATAATTTTCTGGGCGGAGTACAGAAATTACTGTTCTTGCCGACGGCCAACGCATCTTCAATATCTTCGTAAATATCAGACTCTGGTCAGTGGGTTGGGCAATTGTGTGAATAATTTGGGGGCTGGTATTTCGCATCGTATTCCAGAATCCTGCTCTTCCCAGTCTCTTAACATTAATCCGAACTACTAGGTTTCGTGCACTTAAACCATCAGCCAGATAGCAGCTTACATTCTTAAAACCCTCATCAAAATTATCCGAAAAGTCTCCAAGAATGCAGATATTCATTTCGATTCCAAAGCCTTCATGTAGAGTTTTTCCAGTTGGGGGACAATAACATCCCAGGTGTACAGCTTGTTGACTTTCGATCTACCACAAGCACCGAATTCACGACGTCTATCAGGCGATGCTAGTAATAATTTGATTTTGTTTACCAAGTCTTGAAGATTCCCAGGTTGAACCAAATAACCATTTTCGCCATCATTGATCATTGACCGTACACCTGGTAAATTACTTACAATCACTGGTTTTCCACAAGCCATCGCTTCCAGAATGACCAGTGGAAAGGCCTCCTGTATTACTGATGGCAAGATGAAAATATCTACCGCGGCATAGACGGGAGGGAGTTCATTGTGTGGTACCTTTCCGAGAAAATGTACTTGCGAAGTAAGGCCAAGGTTGTTTACCAGCTCTCGGTAATGAATTGCTTCCTTTCCATCACCAACTACGATCAGGTGTACCGATTTATCATTCAACTTCTTTAAAGAATTAATCAGTAGATCGACTCTGCGATAATGGTGAGCCAAATCTAATACCCCAATAAAAAGTAACACTATAGCATCATCGGGAATTCCAATCTCTGTCCGAATCTTTTTCCCATCTACGTCAGGAGAAAATATTTTTGTATCCACTCCATTGGGGATTTCAACAAATTTTGCTGGATTATTGACAACGTAATTTCTATATCTGCTGTGGGTTGCATGATCTAAAGAAACTACTGCGCACTTTGCTGCTCCACTGAACACCAAAGGTGTGGAGAAGGATGAATATATATCAAAGATTTTCCCTTTTACGCCGTTATCCCTGAGATCATTATGATGGGTGAGGATATAAGGTACATTTCG
>JBEQLH010000327.1:0-3288 GCA_040326075.1 Anaerolineales bacterium | reverse complement strand
TCCTGCTAACTCAGGTAGGTGAATCCGCCGAACGCGCCATGGCTCTGATGGAAGGTGCAGATGACTACATCAACAAGCCATTCGATCCAAATGAATTGGCTGCCCGAATCAAGACAGTTCTGCGAAGGGCCAACCCAGGTCAACCACCTCTCACCGTTGCAGAACGGCTGAGAAGCGGTGATTTGGTTGTAGACCGAACAAAACGTCGAGCATATCTGGAAACTGTTGAGGTTGATTTATCTCCGAAAGCCATGTCTTTGCTTGAATACATGGTTACACACCCTGATGAATTACTTAGTAGAGATCGTCTTCTCGACGCTGTCTGGGGTTGGGATTATCCCGTAGGCACAAGGACAGTTGATACTCGAGTCGCTGAGCTGCGTCGAGTCCTGGGTGATGATCCAGGTGATCCTCAATATATTGAGACCATTCCTGGACAGGGATACCGTTTCGTTGGAAAAGTAGAGAAAACCTCATGAAATGGTGGGGATGGATGCTCTCTCTCCTGCCAGTAGGAGTTGGGATCCTGATCGCATTTCTCGCCACAAATGAAGTTATCAATAATCCGATCCTATTCTTGCGGGGAAAATTCGCACCAATAGCGATCCTTATTGGTGGGACCCTCTCGATCATCACTATTGCTGCAACCCAATTTTGGATATATAACCAGAATAAACATAGAAGAGAAGTTCAGGTATTGCGAAAGCAAGCCAGTGAAGATCGGCGGCGGTTTCTTCAAAGACTGGACCATGAACTTAAAAACCCATTGACGGTTATCCAAGCTGGTCTGACAAACATGACCTACGAACCCTTGGAAGATTACCTGGCAAATGAAGTTTCCGCCGTCCAGGTCCAGGTACTTAGAATAACTCGGCTTGTTGCTGATCTGCGTAAACTAGCAGCTTTAGAGGTAACGCCTTTAGAGACGACTGTGGTGAACATGGCTGAACTGCTCACCGAAGTGGTAGACGTTGTCAAAGATCAGGCTAACCTGGAAGACCGGCAGATCGCGCTTATCCTCCCTAATGCACCCTGGCCTTTACCTGATGTTGAGGGAGATCCAGACTTACTCCTCTTGGCGATACACAACCTGTTGGACAACGCGGTCAAGTTTACTTCTCCTGGCGATACGATTGAGGTGCGAGCCTTCGATGATGGAAATGACATTGTGATTGAAGTGGCTGACACAGGTCCTGGAATTCCTGAGATAGAGATTGACCGCGTGTGGGAAGAGCTGTATCGTGGTGAGCAGGTCCGCAGCGTACCGGGAACCGGATTGGGTCTGCCATTAGTCCAAGCCATCATTGAGAAACATGGGGGAATCGTAGGACTCCGCAGCAGACCTGATCAGGGTACGGTTTTCAGCGTCCGCTTACCTGCAATATAGCTTTCGGATTTATCCCAATGTTACATGTGCGTAACAAGGTGTTTGTAGATCGTAACATTGTGAACACACCGGGGTAATAAGTGGGGATTAATATATATGTGAGAAAAATCACATATGCCAAACGGTGTAACACAATTGGAGGATCTAATGAATACCAAAAAACTTTCGATAAATATCTATATAGCACTATCACTCCTGATATTGGTGGTGATGGGGCTGGTGGGTTGTGACGCCCTGGAAGTAAGTGCTGTGGAAGCAAAAGCTGTAGATGTAAATCCATTAGATGCTGAGACAGTAGAGGTGAATGACATCGAAATCGGGATTGATCCGACTGATTCACCAGAGGTTCCTGTTCCAACAGAGCAACCCCCTTCTTTACCAGAAGTGGCACCAATCATTAGTGATGATGAAGCGATCCGAGCAGCCCTGGCTGCCCACTTTGGGGTTGATGGGAGCAAGTTCTACCATTTCGAGGTCAACGAAAACACTGAGATGTACGCCAAGGGCGGTGTCGACAACGGGTATTTCCTGGCTGCCAAAGTGGATGGGCAGTGGGTCTTCGTAGATGGCGGACACGGAGCGCCTGACTGTGATAAGGTCGCCCGATACGGCTTCCCACCTTCGATGGTGCCGTGGTGTGAACCCCCTTCAGACGCACCCTCAGCTTCAGATGAGGCTGACATCCGGGCTGCCCTGGCTGCGCACTTCGAGATGAATGAGAGCGAGTTCTACCATTTCGAGGTCAACGAAAACACTGGGATGCACGCTAAGGGCGGTGTCGACAACGGGTATTTCCTGGCTGCCAAAGTGGATGGACAGTGGGTGTTCGTGGATGGAGGGCACTCGGCTCCCAATTGCAATGAGGTTGCCAGATACGGCTTCCCCGCCTCTATGGTGCCTGGATGTCCATCTGGCGGCAGCAACGCGCCGGATTGTCCGGGAGTGGGAACGACAATCGCAACCTTTATCACAGATGTCACCTACCCGGATGGTTCCTTCGTTTCACCCGGAAGCAGCTTCATCAAAACCTGGCGCATTAAGAACGTTGGAACTTGCACCTGGAATTCTGAATACCAGCTTTTATTCGACGGCGGGAATGCAATGAGTGGACCTACTTACCAGCAATTGACCAATATCCACATTCCCCCTGGAGAAACCTTGGATATCTCTGTGCAGCTAACTGCACCAGATACGCCTGGCACCTATCGGGGCAACTGGAAATTTCGTGGTCCCTATGGCGACATCTTCGGCCTGACCACGGGTAATCCAATCTGGGTTGAAGTCGAAGTCGTCGATTGATCAAATATCAAAACTGAATAAAAAACATAAAATATAGTAAACAAATGGTGATAAAAATGAATACAAAAAAAATGACTATCAAACAGAATTTAGCCTTGTCATTCTTGCTCCTGGTCATGATCGGGCTGGTGGGGTGTGGGAGTATAGAGGTCGGTGCTGTTGATGCCAATACCGAAGAAGCGGATGCTATAGAGGTCAAGGCGATCGAAATCGGGATTGAACCAACACCCATGCCTGAGAATCTTACTTACTCAAATGATTTCTACGGCTTCAAGTTCGAATACCCAGAGACCTGGACCCTAACGGAAAAAGACCACAGCGTTGTCCTGAAGAAGGGCACCAACCGCTTGGGGATCAACTTCCGCTGGGTCAATGAGAGTTTCAACTTTGGTCGCACCGGTTTTGGGGCTGGAACCCCTATCTACAGCGATAAGGTCTACTTCATGCGTCAGGTTATCCCAGAGTATGTGGTGGAGTTCGAACATCTGGCCAAATTTGTTATCTATAGCGACACAAGTCTGGTTAAAATTGATGACCTGGCATTTGGGATTGTGCTGGAAGACCTGATTACGAACTACATGACGTTAGATCTTCCCGATGAG
>JBEQLH010000100.1:0-9646 GCA_040326075.1 Anaerolineales bacterium | reverse complement strand
AAGATCGCGCCTAAGAAAGTTACTACTGATGCGATCTTCAGCTAAGGATAGGAGGTGATCCGGGTATGGCTGAAATATATGAAATTCGCCTGCAGGGGCATTTACCAGATAAGTATGCTGATTGGTTTAATGGGATGACCATCAGCAGGAAAGATGATGGGACGACGACCATAACCGGAACACTTCAAGATCAAACTGCTTTGCACAGTATTTTATTCAAGATCAGAAATATAAATATTGGATTGTTATCAGTCAATACAATTGAAGCCGAGCAAGGAGGGGGAAAGGAAGCCAGCATCACAAGTTCACAATAAATTGAGATTGAGTTTCAGTTATTACTGATAGATAAAGGAGATGTATACGGTGTCTAGTGAACAAGAAATTATGGATGGAAAGCAAGAGAAGAAATTCCTGGATGCGATATTCTGGGGAGGATCACTACTGTGGGCTGGACTTGTGTTTGGATTAGATACGTTTGGCTATCTGCCACAGATCGGGGAAGCGAGCTCATGGAGTTGGGTGTTCCTGGGGATGGGGGTATACGGGTTGTTATTAAACATAATTCGACTTTCATCAACAAATCTCTCGCAGGCGAGTGCCTGGGATTGGGTATGGGCGATAATATTCCTGCTGATCGGTGCGGCTGGATTTGTTTCAGTCAGTGTTCCCTGGTGGCTGTTCCTGATCCTGATCGGTGCCGTGATAATTATCAGTTCGCTGCGGGGTCGTGATTAGGCCTGTTTTAGATCGCGTTGCTGTGGAATATTCCGACAATTTAATGTACGGAACCTTTCCAGGCCTGGGAAATCTTAAAGGATAGCGGATTATGAACAACGACCTCGGGGAAGAAGAGTCCATTACCAAAGATAGAAAAGAATTCCGGAAATATTCAGCCAGCTGGGTCGATCGCTTTACTGATTGGGTCGAAAGACTTCCAGGACCAAGCTGGTCTTATTACCTTGGCTTAGGATTGCTTCTATTTGTTCTGCAGTTTATTGCTCTCTGGATTGAGGGCATATTTCCGAATGGCACAATCGATCCCGCTCAGTTGTTCCTTGCAGTATCTATCCCATACATGCTGGCATTGATTCATTATTTCGATAAGCGCGCTATCACCGCGTTGGCCAAAATGCGTCCAGCGATGAAGACCAACGATGAAGAATATATTGCCCTGGAATACAAACTAACCACTCTCCCTGCCCTTCCGGCAATATTGGCTGGCTTGGTCGGAATCAGCTGCATTTTTCTACTCGAAGCGATATCCGGAGGACCATATCGGCTTGAAGCTCTGGATGCATTCCCAATATCGGCTGTTCTTTTTCGGATCCTTTATTTCATCCTTTGGGGTGCATTTGGGACAATTGTTTACCATACTTTTCACCAACTTAATCTGATTGGCAGGATCTATACCCAATTTACGCGCATCAACCTGTTCCGATTGAAAACGTTGTACGCTTTTTCCAATTTGACCGCATTGACGGCGGTGGGGTTGGCTTTGCTGCCGATCGGATTCTTGATCGCAAATCCGTGGGCGACCTGGAGTGATCCAGCAGTATTTGGTGCGGTACTAACAGTCCAGATTATTGCATTGGCAACCTTCATTTGGCCGCAGTTCGGGATTCACCGTCTCCAGGTAGAGGAGAAAGAAAGGTTGCTTGAAGATGCAAACCAGCGCTTTGAATCAATGATCCAGGTAATCCACCAGAAAGTGGATGGAGGCAAGCTCGAAGGAGCAATGGACCTGAATATGACCGTTTCCAGCCTGCAAACTGAGATAAAAATGATAGAAAACATTCCCACCTGGCCATGGAATCCAGAAACTATCCGCTTACTGATCACAGCGCTGGCATTACCACTTGGTGTGTGGTTAATTCAACTGATCCTCGGAAGGCTAGTTGGTTCTTGATGGATCGAATTGAAGTAAGTAGGCTTATGGAAGATATTAACTGATGAATGCACTAGATGTCAGCAGATACGTTTTCTGGACAATCTTCATCAGCGCAGCACTTATAGCCTCATTGACTCAATTACAAATTATGACGGGTTCCTTTGTGTCCCAAGACCGTGAAATTTCGAAATTAATTTCAAGACATCGTTGGACTGGATGGATCGCATTGTGCGGCTTATT
The DNA here is from genome assembly GCA_040326075.1 of Anaerolineales bacterium. Classification (GTDB taxonomy): domain Bacteria; phylum Chloroflexota; class Anaerolineae; order Anaerolineales; family UBA4823; genus PFL25. Next base: position 7,518 of record JBEQLH010000100.1, on the reverse strand, counting down.
ACTCATATTTACGAGCAGATTACTTCCGGGTGAGGGATTGCCACTTATCGTTGGCCAAATAAACCTTATTCATATACCCTTGATGACAATATGCGGGATCGGATATCTGCGAAAGGTTTGGGTATCTCAAAATTCTCCTGACCAAAGCAAGCTATCCAGAAATTTGTGGTGGTGGATGATGTGTGGACTGGGGGTGTGCTTCTTCGCGGTCAGCGTTTTATTAGCAATCTGGTCTACTCCTGGGATGAAACCAACTTTGGAGGCGACCATATGGCGATGGTTGATGATCGGGCATATAGGATTAGCTTTGACTTTGATCTGGTCGGGGCGTTCAGCATTACGTCGATTACGGACATCAGCTGCATCTTTGTGAAGTATTCAATAAATCACTTAGTGAAATAATTATTTTCTTTAGACTAAATCGGGCAAGAAATCAAAACTCATCATTCAAGGAGAAAAACATGAACTCACAGCGAACTGTTTTGATTATTGGTGCTGGATTAGGAGGCATTGCTACAGCAGCTCACTTAGCTCGCAAAGGATACGAAGTGCTGGTGATTGAGAAGAATCATGCTCCCGGTGGCCGCTGTGGTCAAATCACTCGCCAAGGGCACCGATTCGATACTGGACCAACGTTGTTTCTGATTCCGGAGGTGTTTGAGGCGACTTATGCAGCGCTAGGTGAGCGATTAAAAGACCATTTAGACTTACAGCGTATAGATCCGACATACCGATTCCACTTTGATGACGGGAGATATCTGTCTCTCACATCAGACCTGAAATCGATGCAGCGGCAATTGGAAGCGATCGAGCCCGGCAGCTTTAATGGACTATTGCGTTACATGGTTGAAGGTCAGCAGCACTACAGTCTGGCTGTAAAAGACCTGGCGGGGCGAAATTTCTACAAATTAAGTGAATATTTCAATCCCAAGAATATTGGGCTGTTATATAAATTAAAGGGATTGGTCAAGCATTACAACAATATCGGCAATTATTTTCAGCATCCATACTTGAAAGCTGCTTTTACTTTCCAGGATATGTACCTGGGATTAAGTCCATTCGATGCACCCTCAACCTACTCATTATTGCAATATACGGAATTAGTAGATGGAGTCTGGTTCCCGATGGGTGGTATGTACCGCATCATTCAAAGCATGGTTTCGATCGCTAAATCACTCGGAGTTCAGTTTATTTATAATGCGCCAGTGAAAACGATTGTTACTGATGGTGATCGTACTACTGGTGTGATTCTCAAAGATGGTTCACAGATTATGGCAGATGTGGTCGTCGCCAACGCGGATTTGCCATACGTTTACCGCAAATTACTGCCGGACAAAGCTCCTGCGAATCGAATTGGAAGGAAGAAATTAACATGTTCGGCTATTACGTTCTACTGGGGTGTGGACAGAGTTTACTCTCAGCTAGAAACACACAACTTGTTTGTTGCAAGAAATTATCGCGCCAGCCTCGATCGAGTATTCAAAGACAAATCGCTCCCTGAAGAGCCAAATTTTTATGTCCACGCCCCAACTCGTACCGATCCTACAGCCGCGCCACCAGGTAAAGACACTCTAATGGTATTGGTCCCAGTTGGTCGTTTATCTGATAAGGAGGAACAGGATTGGAGTTTATTAAGATCGCAGGCGCGTTCAGCCGTCCTTGATCGTTTGGCTGAGCTAGGAATGACTGACCTGGAAAGTCAAATCAATTTCGAAGTAAGCTATTCACCGCGCACCTATCAAAGCATGTATAACCTGGAAAAAGGCGCCGCCTTTGGAAGCATCAACCACAACTTCCTGCAAATTGGATTTTTGCGTCCACATAACAGGCATTCCCAGTATAGAAATCTTTTTTTCACTGGAGGAAGCACCCATCCTGGGAGTGGCTTGCCATTAGTCTTATTATCGGCTAAACTGACGTCTGAACGAATATTTGATGAGATAGGCATACCTGAGCTTCAGAGAGGTTTTGATTTCATGCCAACAGGTGTGCCTGCGAAAGATTTGGTCTTTGAAGAGGTTGATGGTTGAGGAATGAGGTCTGGGAGTGCAGAGTTAGCGCAATCGATAACGCGGGCTGGTAGTAAGCAAACTTATTACACAGCCCGTTTTATGGTGGATAAGGACCTGGTGGATGATTTCTACCGGGCTTATGCCTATTTCCGCTGGATTGACGATGTGATCGACGTGTCCTCTCGAACTGATGACGAGCGACACAGATTCATCACTCGCCAAAAGGAGTTGATTGAGGATCTATTTCACAAGGAATCGGTGGAAAATCTCACCGCTGAAGAGGTGATCCTTAAGGACCTGATTAGTAACGACCGGGGAGAGGACAGCGGGCTGCAATCATTTATTCGAAATATGTTCGCCATAATCGAGTTCGATGCCACCCGTATGGGGAGATTAGTCAGTACTGCTGAGATCGACTGGTATGTGAATACACTCGGCAAATCTGTCACTGATGGATTGCTGTATTTCATTGGTAATGGAAGTAATTACCCGGATTCTGAAAACCGCTACCAGGCAGGTGTTGCGGCACATATAACACATTTGCTGCGAGATATGCACCAGGACATCGCCGATGGGTTTATCAATATACCCCAAGAATACCTGGAAGAGCATAACCTGACGCCACTGGATATGGATGAGCAGTTATACAAATCTTGGGTCCAGGAGCGAGTCGAACTGGCTCGGGAAAACTTCACTGAAGGTAAACGTTATCTGGACCAGTTGAGTGTCTTACGCTGCAAGATCGTCGGTCATTGGTACAGTGCCCGTTTTGAGGTCGTACTGGATACGATTGAGAAAGACGGCTATGTTCTGCGTGATAATTATCATGAGCGGCAGAGGATCTCCACCTGGTTAAAAATTGCATGGTTGGGAGTTTCGCTTACTTTTTCACATATCGTCCATCAAAACCAGCCAGGCTCTTCAAAGGAACCTGGAAGTTCAAAAGTTTAACACCCCCATCCCAAAGCGGAAAAGCAATCCTATTATTGAAGGGAAAGGTATATCAGAGATCATAAGGACGATATTGCTTAGGAGTGAGTTCTAATGAACAAAAGCTTATTGTTGGGGTTTTCAAGGTATATCCTGCCTATACCACGGATAATTTGGCAGAGGGTGGTCTCCAACAGTACCTCTGATACCCAAGACAGGCTCGATTTTATGACCAAGGACCACCATCGGGTTCGAGAGCATGTGGTTCTTGAGCTTCCTAAGGTTAATGCACCAATTTCTCCTCAACAGATTGCAGAAAGTCTGGATTTGCCAATCGACCGAGTTAATTTCCTCCTGGATGATTTGGAGAAGCACATGACTTTTCTTTATCGGAATGGTGAGGGTGCGGTAACTTGGGCTTATCCAGTGACAGTGGATCAAACACCTCATCGCGTCGATTTCAGCTCAGGAGAACAAATTTATGCTGCTTGAGGGGTCGACGCTATCGCCATACCCTTCGTGCAAGGGCAGCTAAGAAAAGAGGAACTCGATTTCTCAATTGAGACCGAATGTGCCTGTTGCAACAAACCGATCCATATTCAGATTGACAGCCAGCTTGATTTTCGGACCTTAGAAGTGGATGCTGACCCCCTGGTTTTTGTGCCGATGGTGAATTTTGACACACTGGAGGATCCCAGCATCATAGATGCCTTTTGAAGAAAATCACTATTCTTCTGGTCAGAAGAACACGCCAAAAGATATCGCCGTAAAAATAATTCAGTCCGTGGCACTTATATGACGTTAGATCAAATAGTTTTCGTGACGCCTAAATCGCAGGGTCCCTTGTTTGGCTTTTCATCTTCAAATTAATCAACGCCAATATCCCACAACTGTTCTCTCACTTACAAATTCCATTCAACTATCCTGTAGTTGTATTTCCCCACTAGAACCATTGACCTGAATTCGCCGCCCGGTTTGCAGAACTGTCGTCGCCTGGTGCACTCCTACTACTGCGGGTATGCCATACTCCCGAGCAACGATCGCACCGTGGGTCATCATGCCGCCGACCTCCATGACAAGGCCGCCAGCGGCGAGGAACAGGGGTGTCCAGGCTGGATCGGTTCCCTGGCAGACCAGGATCTCTCCAGGAGATAGATTGGCGTTCAGGGGATCGAGCACGACTCTGACAAGACCTTCCACCACACCCGGTGAGACCGGACTGCCCTTTAGTTTGCTGCCATCACCATCTTCAGCTGTCAACCCATCGTAATATGCACGCCCATCACTCAGCAGGAGGCGCGGAAGCTGAACCCTGGACATTTCCCTTTGATAACTGGCGCGTCTTTCGGAGACAAGCGTCTGCCAATCTTGATCAACACCTTGGGCGAGAGCCTCCAACTCATTCAGGTACAGGAAAAACAAATCATCTACCCGCTGAAGATTCCCTGAGGAAACCAACTCCTGCCCGCTTTCGAGCAGCGCCTGGCGAATGACCCACATCATCTGGATGATGTGAAATTTTGGGCTTTCCCGTAATCCGGCCAGGGCACGCACACGCCGGGAAGCGCTATGCACAAATTTCGATTTCAGGCGACCTCCAAATGTACCTTTTGCTAAGGAGGCGAGCTCTGCGATGGCTTTCTCAGATGCCTGTGCTCCGCGTTGGAAGACTGCATCCGGAGCAAGGGACTCATCTTCAATCTGCAGGTAGCTTCTGATTACCTCCATGATGTGGGTGGGATCCTCGTTCCAGCGAGGCCGGCCAATATCTATCTCACCCAATCCGCGCATTCCATAATTGAGAAGGAAGAGTTCAATCGCCTTCTGGGCCGAATCTGGAAGCCGGCTTTCCATGTATTCTGCAGCCAGGTTTGCTGATGTTGATCTGGTCATAAGTTTGAGAGCATCAGAATCAGAACGGATGAGGCGCGCGGTCTCCCAAAGATCAAGATCCATCTGGGTGGTGACATTATTGGGAAGTCCGCGAGTGATCTCAAGAGCCAGGTCCCAGGAACCGGTCAGGTGGGAGGCAAGCTTATTGAGCACGAACAAGGGAATCAGCCCCCCAGCAGCTCCAGAGGCAATATGCGGAACTGCATAAGGGAAAGCGGAGTAGATCTGACGATAGAGATCCAGGCGATCGGAAAGTGAGGCTTGTTCGCCAGAGTGATGCTCACTTAATACCCTCAACCTGTCGATCTCTGCCAGGCTGTCCTGATGAATTTGCTCGGCTGCTCCATCCGGAGAACGCATGTATCCCAGCACGCGTCTCAAGAATGGAAAGATAAATCCTGCCAGACTGCGGAAGGTCGAGAAACGCAAATGACCTGTGCCTCTACCTAGACCAGGTTCGTCCCAGATCTGATCAAATATGGGCTGGAGACCGGGATCGATCACTGAAAATAATTTGCCAATGATCCGTGATCCAATTGGATGGCGGATTACAGCGGTGGCATCTCCCCATAGGCGCTCACCAGCAATTTTGATTGCTCCCTGGGTCTCATGAGTAAGATCATAACCAAATAGACTGCCACCACCTGCGAAAATCATGCGTATGGTGTCCTGCCCAAGTGGTGTGAAGGGTTCCATGATGCCCTGGACAGAAGCAAATGAGAACATTATCCGCAGTGGATCTGGATCCATCTCTTCCGGTATGGGGAAAAGGGAGGTGATGGGACGAGACTGAAGAATGTAGAGCTGCTCGCCAGCCCAAGCCCACTCAATGTCTTGGGGAAAATCGAATATTTCAGTAATTTGGCGACCCAAATCAGTCAGGATTAATATCTGTTGATCGGGAAGAGCTTGTCGGGAGGCGGCGTTGACCTCTTCAGTGAGGACACCACCACCGGCTTTACCGTAAATGGCAACTTGCTTGGACCCCAACGTCTTTGCCAGGATTTCCCGTTCTTGAAGATTAACAACATAATGATCTGGTTCAACATGCCCTGCGACCAGCGCTTCACCCAATCCCAGGGTAGCGTCGATGACTGCCTCACGGCGTGAACCGCTGAGAGGGTTGGCAGTGAACATAACACCTGATGCTTCTGCAGGCACCATTTCTTGCACCACCACTGCCAGGGCGACCTGATCTTGGGGGATTTCGTTACGGGCACGGTAGCCGATAGCCCGTGCGGTCCACAGGCTGCTCCAGCAATCAACGATTGCAATAAGCAGGTCGGGTTCGCTGACAATGTTGAGAAATGTGTCCTGCTGACCTGCGAAGGAATAACCGGGAAGGTCTTCGGCGGTGGCGGAGGAACGAACAGCCACGGGAATTCCATTCAAGGATTTATAAGCTTCGATGATCTGAGTATTCAGACCTGAAGAGAGGTCTCCGCTGGAAAACCAGGATCTAATTTCAATCGAGGCTACCTGGAGAGAAGCTGGATCATCTAGCTGGATTTCTAATATTCGATCCTGAATTTTTCCTACAAGATTGTTGATCTCAAGAAATAATTGATACGCTGGAGTGGTGATGATGAAACCACCCGGTACCTGAAATCCGGCGAGAGCTAATTTGCTCAGGTTAGCACCCTTACCACCAGCAATATCGAGCTGGGCGCTATGGGAATTTAGAGAGAGAATCACAGATGAACTCATAAGTATCTTTTGCAGCTAATAATTCTTGGAGAATAGTTTAACCCATTGTATAATTAATTATCAACATTGTAACGTCAACATCTGAAGATAGCTCATTATTACAATTGTCTCGACATGTCTCCCTGAGGAGGTTATAAATGGAAAAATCTAACAAGAATATTCATGTGATCATCAACCCGGCCGCTGGTCAGAATGACACGATTTTAAACAAACTCAATGCTGTTTTCCATCCGGCAGGAATCAATTGGGATGTGTCGATTACGCAAGCGAGCGGAGATGCAACTCGCTATGCACGGGAAGCCATTGAAAACGGAGTGGATATCGTCTGCGCTTACGGCGGGGATGGCACGGTGATGGAGGTGGCTGACGCGGTTCAGGGCGGCGAAGTACCGATGGCAATTTTACCAGGCGGGACGGCAAATCTTATGGCGGTCGAACTCGGTGTTTCCAAGGATCTGACTGAAGCAGCGCAGATTGTGGTAAGTGAGGAAAGCATAATCAAGAGAGTTGATATAGGACAGGCAGGGGAGCGTTACTTCATGCTGCGCATTGGAATGGGTATTGCCGGTGAGAAAGTCAGGCTTGCCGACCGCGAGCTGAAGGATCGTTACGGCATTCTTGCGTATACCATCGCGGGCCTCAAAGCGCTAAAAAACGCAGAACAAGCTGACTATCAGGTTACTGTTGATGGGGAAGAGTACAGGGTAAAGGGTTTGACATGTCTGATCGATAACGCTGGAAACCTTGGTATGGCTGGTTTATCGGCAGCGAAAAATATCAGCGTTAGCGATGGGCTGCTGGATTTGATCATTGTGCGGGATGCAGGTTTCAGCTCAACGATTTCTACAGTCGCCAGCATCGCCGATAGAGGCCCAGATTCCGACTCCTTCTATCATTGGCAGGGTCGCGAGATCAGCGTGGTCGTCGATCCTCCGCAAGCAGTGCAGGGTGATGGGGAAATGTGGGGAGAGACACC
>JBEQLH010000326.1:0-3302 GCA_040326075.1 Anaerolineales bacterium | reverse complement strand
GGGGTGAGAATATACTCCCTTCAGTAGCTCGCAATGATCCTCATTACGAACCCAGAACCATGTGGCGAGGCCCTGTATGGGTTAACATTAACTACTTCTTCATAGAAGCGCTCCACCAGATCGGCGAAGATTTACTTGCAGATGAACTGACCCATAAAACCCTGGATCTTATCATTCGTCATCCGGGCATTTATGAATATTATAATTCTGAAAACGGAGAACCACCTGCGAAAGCTGCTGAAGCTTTCGGTTGGACTGCAGCCGTTTTTATTGATCTAGCAATTTCTGCAAGTCGTTATCAGGAAATAAATCCTTCTAAAATATTTTAATTTAGGAGCCAGCTGTGGATGAAAGCCAGCAAGAACCATGCATATCTCGTCGGTCAGTAATCATCGCTTCAAATCGTGGTCCGGTAACAATTCAAAAAGGGCAAAATGGCCAATTGACATTTCAACGCGGCACCGGCGGCTTAGTTACAGCACTTACTGGGCTTATTCGAGATGCCGATGCAACCTGGATATCTTGTGCCATCTCCGAAGAGGATAATGAGTGGCATGAAGGTCAAATCCCCCTCACGGATAATGAGGATTTTATTTACCTGAAATTCATACCCTCCGATGAGGAGGCATACGAGGGTTACTATAACGTAATTGCCAACCCGTTGTTGTGGTTTCTCCAGCATTCGATGTGGAATGTTCCATATGCGCCTGTGATCAATAGAGATACCTGGATGGCATGGGAAGACGGATATGTCGCCGTAAATAAACAATTTGCTCAGGCGATCATCGAGCAAATGGAGATCACACCAAAACCTGTGTTAGTTATGCTGCAGGACTATCATCTTTACCTAGTAGCCCATTATCTACGTGCAAGAATCCCCCCTCGGCTTCGACCTACCATCATGCATTTCACCCATATACCCTGGCCCGGTCCGGACTATTGGGGGATCCTACCCCCCACGATGCGACACGCGATTCTTGAGGGCCTGTGCGCGGCAGACCTTCTCGGTTTCCAAACCAACGCTGATGCTCTCAATTTCATAAGAACCTGCCAGACATACTTGCCTTCTGCGAGCGTAAAATACAAACCACAGCGGGTTTGGTATCGTAATCACGGAACTTATGTCCGCCACTTTCCAATTTCCATTGATGTTCAATCATTGATTAACTCTGCTGACAGCCAAGAAGTCCGGACTTATGAATCCGAAATTACAGACATGGTGGGTGGAAGTAAGTTGTTACTACGTATAGATCGCATCGAACCTAGCAAGAATATCGTGCGAGGATTCCAGGCGTTTGAAGAATTGTTGGAGCTATACCCCGAACACCGTGAGAAGGTGTCCTTTCTAGCCTTATTGGTGCCTTCTCGATTGGATGTTGAGGAGTACCAGACCTACTTAGATGAACTCATGGCTAGGGCCGGCCATGTAAACGCAGCTTACGGAACTCATGAGTGGGAGCCCATCCGCGTGCTGGTTGGGGAAAACTATCCCAGAGCGATTGCAGCACTTAAATATTACGACGTCCTGCTGGTAAATTCGATCGCTGATGGAATGAATTTAGTCGCCAAAGAAGGTCCCATCGTCAACCAGCGCGATGGTGTATTGATCCTATCGGAACGCACCGGAGCAGAAGAACAACTCAAATCCGGTTCTATTGTAATATCACCATGCGATGTTTATGCAACCGCCGAGGCAATCCACCAGGCACTGGTTATGAGTGAAGAGCAGCGCCAAGAACTGAATGATCGTCTTCGTTGGTTGATCAAGCGTGAGGATATCAGCGATTGGTTCTGCAAACAGCTGGAAGCTGTAGATAACCTCAACTTGTAAGAACAATATGACAGATCGAGCGGTAGCTATACTTCACTATTCAGCACCCCCAATTATTGGTGGCGTTGAAGCAGTAATTAAGGCACATCTAACAGAATTCATTCACGCTGGCTATTCCTGCACTGTGATCGCTGGGCGTGGTCATATTTCTGCCCTTCCACAAAATGCAAATTTTATAGAGATTCCAGAAATCGATTCGCAGCATCCTGAAATCATTAAAATCAGTCAAGAACTCGAATCCGGAAGGGTCCCTGAATATTATGAAACCCTTGAAACACATTTAACCAATCGTCTTGATCCTATTCTGCGCGAATTCGATCACTTGATCATCCATAATATATTCACCAAACATTTTAATCTACCACTAACCGGAGCTCTTCATCGCCTGCTAGATAAAAGCGCAATCCATAATGGGATTGCTTGGTGCCATGATTTCACCTGGACAAGCCCAAGCTCTCGTTCCAAGGTACATCCCGGATATCCCTGGGATCTGTTGCGTACCAAACGATCCGATTGCGTTTATGTTGCAGTTTCCAGGGAGAGGCAGCAAACTCTAGCCGGACTCTTTAAGTACCCCTTTGATGAGATTAAGGTTGTTTATAACGGGGTTGATCCGGTCCAGGCACTCGGATTATCAGATCAAGGAAAGACTTTGGTGGATAAGTTGGGATTAATGAAAAGTGATATCAACCTCTTGATGCCAGTTCGGATCACCCAAGCTAAGAACATCGAATTCGCATTAGCGGTTGTTTCGGAACTGAAAAAAAAGGGCATTAAACCCAAGCTTGTCGTTACCGGCCCACCTGATCCACATGACCCAAAAAGCTTGAACTATTACCAATCTCTCCGAGATCTTCGTGATGAATTAGGATTAGATGATGAAATGCGTTTTATATTCGAGGCAGGTTCAGACCCTGATCAACCATATTACATCGATGAACAGGTAGTTGGTGATTTATACCGCATCAGCGATGTAATGTTCATGCCCAGTCACCGGGAAGGGTTTGGTATGCCTGTATTGGAGGCTGGTTTGGTCGGGATACCCATTGTGAGTCGCGAGGTGCCCGCTGCGCAAGAACTCGCTGACAACGAAGCAACAATTTTCAGTGCAGATGCGGATGCCGAGCAGGTGGCAGCTCGTTTGCTAAAAATGCTTGAGCAATCCCCAACTGCACAGCTGCGTCGCCGTGTGCGCGGCCAATATACTTGGCAAGCCATCTTCGAAGATGCAATCCAACCGTTATTAACGACCAGGTCTTAACTTTGGAAATTAACGGCTCGAATAAAATAGTTGAACAGATCGAGGATGCAGCAAAACTGCGCATATTTCTGGATTATGATGGCACATTGGCTGAATTCGCGCCAACCCCAGATGAGATCCATCCCGATCCAGAGTTGATCGCTCTCCTTGAGAGGTTGAAAAACCATCAGCACTTACAGGTAGCAGTCATCAGCGGTAGACGGTTAAGCC
>JBEQLH010000099.1:0-9693 GCA_040326075.1 Anaerolineales bacterium | reverse complement strand
CCACCTGGTCCCCGAGCCGGGTGAGATCAGCAGTAAGGAATGAGGGAGATATTTCAACAGGCATTATTTGCGCTCCTTGAGCTGGATTCCTTCTGTCCCTGCAATGATTACCAGATCAGCCATTTCCAGGAATAAGCCATGTTCGACGATTCCTGGATGGTCCGTCAGGACACGCGCCAGGGAATACGGGTCGGAGATTCCTTCAGGAAACCAGCAGCGCACCAGGAAGTTGCCGTTATCCGTCACCACTGGAGTTCCCCCCTGCTCAAGCCATAACTCAGCTTTACAGCCGAGGCTGCTGAGCCAGCGCACATGGGTTTCAGCTTCAAATTGGACGATCTCAACCGGCAAAGGTCCCTGGCCCAGGTGAGGTACCAGCTTGGATTCATCTGCGATAACGATGAATTGCCTGGCGTGGGATTCAATAATCTTTTCTCGCAGCATGGCACGACCCAGGCCCTTTATCAGGTTGAGATCAGGATCGATCTCATCAGCGCCATCCACGGCCAGGTCAAGGGTTGGCAGTGGGTTATCAGGAGCAAGCTCGGCCAGCGAGACAAGCGGGATGCCCAGAGCCTGAGCCAGTCGGGCAGTTTCAGCGGAGGTTGGAACACCAGCAATATTATGTAAGTGCCCTACCTTGAGTTTTTTCCCCAACATCTCGATAAAATATGTCGTGGTAGAGCCGGAGCCCAAACCAATGACCATGCCGCTATCCACATAAGATAAGGCTTGATCAGCAGCTTGTTGTTTAAAATTCATTCCTTCGCTCCGCATTCCGATTAGATAAACCTCAACTGTCTCATAATAGTATAACTTCTGAATCAAGTTTGCTCAGTTGGTTTTTCGCGACTGGAGTGGATGATATAGATACCAGCTAAGACAGCCACCCCGCCCAACACCTGGCTGGATGATAGCGATTCGCCTAATAAGGGTATTGCCAGGAGAGCTGTAACAACAGGCTGACCGAGCATCGTCGGGGCGACCAGTGAGGCAGGCAGGTGACCAAGAGCATAACCAACCGCCAGGTAACCACCGATTTGCGATACCAGCGCGGAACCGAGGAAAGCCAGGTAGCTCTGCAGCGGGTATCCGGTAACCGGCATCCCCATCCCAAGGCTGAATCCCAAGAGGCACAGGCTGCTCACCAGACCCACGATCCAGATATACGAAAGGGTATCCCAGTGGATGCGACCCCTTTGAGTGACCAGGAAGTAACCGGCATAAAAGACACCGGCCGTGATCGCCAACAGGTCACCGATGCCCAACGTCTGGTGGCGAAGGAAATCTGTCCCCAAAACGATGGCGGCCCCAGCCAGGGTAATCACCAAACCGATCCAGAATGCAATCTTCAAGCGTTCGTGCCACACCAACCAGGCAAACAAGGCCACCCACAACGGAGCTGTATTCGCCAGCAAGGTAGCATTAGCAGCAGAAGTGAAATTTACGGAAGTATTCCAGAAACCGTGATCAAGTGCGGTTAAGAAACCACCCAAGATAGGGAAGATTAATATTGCCCGGTGGATGGGCGTGCCCGTTCGCCGCCGGACGATGAAAAAGGGGATCAGGATCAGGGCAGAAAGTCCGAGGCGGTAGAAGCCAACCACCGGACCTGGAGCGTTAGCCCAACGAACGAATAGAGCTGAGAAACCCAGGGCGATAATTCCAAAAACCAATGCCAGGTAAGGCAGCCATGGCCTGCGGGGGGAAGGTGCAGCGGGAAGGGATTTCACAGGTTTCAGTACTTTTTGAATGTTAACAAATTCGTTTTAAGTTCCTCTTTGCGGATTCTTTAAGATTGCGGTATAATACCTCCCGCCTTCATTTACGTCAAACTCCCATCTGGGGGGCATCAGGCGTGAAGTGCGAATCTCTTCAAGGCGAGTGAGGATGAAAGCCAAAATACTTTGGATCGAGGGAAAACGGGCTGAAGGCCAGTATTTTGTCCCAGACCTGAGAAAGAAAGATTTTACAGTCGAGATTGTATCCACGGGCAAAGCAGCCCTGGGATACCTGTCCAAAGATAAATGTGATCTGGTCATTCTCAACGCGGCTTCCTATCGCACCAGCGGTAAGCGTATTTGCCAGGACATCCGTGGTAACTGGGCCAAGCTGCCCATTGTCATGATCGCCAATCCCAACAAACCGGTTTCCAAAGATGTGGGGGCTGACGTGCTGCTTGAATTACCCTTCACGATCCGCAAGCTGGTCAACCGCATTAATCCACTGCTGCCTTATTCGAGTAATGATGTCCTGCGGGCAGGACCAATACACCTCGATTTGGAGAGAAGGGTCGTACGCTGCCTTGAAAAAGAATCTCACCTGACTCCCCGGCTGACCAGCCTGCTGAAGATATTTATGGAGCATCCAAACGAGGTGCTGGAGCGGAAAGATCTGTTCCGCAGGATCTGGAACACGGAATACACGGGGGATACTCGCACGCTGGATGTACATATCAGCTGGGTCCGCCAGGCAATTGAGCCGAACCCACGCAAACCACGCTACTTAATTACCATCCGGGGGATAGGCTACCGGCTGGATATTTAGAGCCCAATCAGGTCCCTTTTTCCACAAACGTCTGCAAAGTATCCAAATAATACTGGGGTAAGCCGATATCATACCGGCGACCTTCCATGACCAGACCCAGGAAACCGTCCTCTTGACGCAGGCGGTCCAGGGCAGAGGTAAGCTGGAATTCGCCGCGCTCGCGCACATTGTTGGTAATATGCTCTTCCAAAAATTCAAATAGCTGGGGCTTGATAATATAAAGCCCGAAGACAGTCAGGTACTCGTCATCAGGCAGATCAGGTACAAGCAGGTTGTTCCTAGCGTAATCGATGGTTGGCTTTTCGGCAAACTCGGTCACGTTTAGCAGGCGACCTTCCTCCAACCAGACCCCGGCAACGGTACCGAAATTGGCGATCTGGCTTTCTGGAGTACGGCGCAAACCCAACACATTAATGCCGTGCTGCTGGTAGGCAGTCAGCAGCTGTTTGGCACAAGTGTCTTCACCGGATGAACGGTAGAGGTGATCGCCAAGCATTAATAGGAAGGGCTCGTCTCCAACTGCCTCACGGGCACAGTACACAGCATGCCCGAAACCTTGCTGGTTAGTCTGCACAACAAAAGATACCCGGCGCCCAATTTCTAGAATGCGCTGAGCATAATCCTGAAATTGAGGGGCTAATTTATTGTAGTTCTCAATCGAGATCTGGGAGTTAAAGAACGAACGGAAATCTTCCAGGTCATCCTCCTGGACGATGATTATCACCTCTTCCATCCCAGCATCAAGAGCTTCTTCAACGATCAACAGGATGGCTGGCTTGGCAATACCATCCTGATCAATGATGGGAAAGAGCTCTTTTTTGGTAGCCTTGGTGGCGGGGAAGAGGCGCGTTCCAAAACCAGCGGCAGGGATGACAGCTTTACGGACCTGCTGACCAGGTCGCAGGTTCAATTCCAGGCATTCCACACCCAGATCACGTTCGAGGATTTCGATTACCGCTTGCTGGTCAGCCTGGCTGCGGGTGATGAACTGGGCAGTACCATCCCCTTGGGAACCGACTCCTTTACCACCCCAAATGTGAGGTTTGAGAGCTTCATGGTTGAGTACCCGGTGGAGCACAGGCGCAGTAAGCTCCTCCGGACAGGCCGGAGTGGCGTAGCGGTCGAAGAAAGCCTGGGCTTCAACCATCAAGCGGCCTAAATTTTCACCATCCGAAACACGCAGCACATCCGCAGCCTGCTGGGTGACCCGTTTATTGATCGGACCGAGCAGCTCCTGGACGCCGCGCTCGATCTCATTTTCAGCAAATGGGTAGCAGCGGTTGAGCCGGTTGAGGATCTCCATGGTGTCTTTTTGAGCACCCAGGTCGACGATCACGAAATGCAGCTCATTCTCTACCTGGAGCTCATTTGTCTCCAGGCGGTCACCATCAAACACCATCAGAACCGGACGATTACCAAAGGCGCAGCCCTGATCCATCCGCCCACATCGAGAGGGGGTGGTGATCTCCCCCATATAAGCCAGCTCCATCTCGCCGCGCACAGTCAACTTCAAGTCATAAACCCGGTTGAAGGCCCTCGCCGCAAGCACACAGATTGCGGCGCTTGAAGAAAGCCCCTTTTTAACCGGCAGGTCGGTTTTGTAGTTATTTATCGTCAGACCGCGCACATGGTAGTTAGTCGTCACCTGATAAGCTACCCCCGCGATGTAGCTCCAAAAGCCCCCACCCTGTGCTTCCTCTAAGAGAGCGTTTGGTTCCATGGGGATTTCGTATGGACCGCGCTTTTCACCTTCCGGCGTGGTCGAGGTGAGGACCAGGGAGGTCGGGTGAGGTTCCACCTCAGCGTAAATACCCTGATCGGTGCCGGTGATGAGCGTATACCCTTTCTCGATATCAGCGTTTATTCGGCGGTATCCTCCCGCCCAATCTGAGTGTTCACCAAATAGACATATGCGACCGGGGACGAAAAGTTCCACGATATCACTCCGTGTAGATTAGTTGAGTTTGTGAGCCGTCGATCTTCACCATCCGTACGGCAGCCCCTTGTTCGCCAGGCGGTTGGGGGAGGGTGAGCTCCAATGAAAGGGGAAGTTTTTTTCGTGGACGGATTGCCTGGGCGGCGCTGCGAAAGACCTGTCCATCCCAATCGGGATCAACTTCCCAGTAGTCAAGGTCTGCAAGCAATTCAGGATTGATAGCCAACAAGTACCCGGAAAGGGTTACGTCACCTGCCTGCCCTTTTAAACGTTCATCTTTCAAACTTGTTTCTCTCAGCAGATTGAAGGGTTTATTCGATCCGGCGATGTGCCTGATACGGGCAGTATGAACTGCGCGCCAGGAGAGGTCGCTGGCAATGAACCGCCTTCCAGAGCGAGCTGCGACCAGGGAAGCAGTCCCCGCCCCGCAGAAGAAATCCGCCACCAGATCACCAGGGTTGGAGCTGGCCAGGATGATGCGCTCGAGCAAAGCCTCCGGCTTTTGGGTGGGGTATCCGGTGCGTTCGCTGTGCAACCGGGCGACAACCGGGAAATACCACCAGTCCTCAGGCACTTTTCCACGCTCCAGGTCCGGCACTTTACCGAATCCAGCTTTGGGGGAGGATTTGAATGTTTTTATGGTTTTCGGGTTATAAGGTTGGCGCACTGCATCAGCATTGAAGGTATAGTTTGGGCTCTTTGTATAGGCCAGGATGGTGTCATGCTTGCGGTTGAAGGCGCTGCGGATGGGTGACGGGCCATGGTAGACCCATATTATTTCATTTAATAAGCGATCTGGCCCAAATATCTCATCCAACAGCAGACGGGCATAATGGTCGGCATGCCAATCGAGGTGCAGGTAGAGCGTGCCATGCGGAGCAAGCAGTCGATGCATGAGCTGCAAGCGCGGGTAAAGCATGTCAAGATAAGACTCTACGTTCGGCCAATGATCGGGATAACCATCAGCTAATTGCCAATCCTGCGGACGGCGGGAATCCTCGCCGCGTCCGACCCTCACAGGGTAGCGGCGGTTGGTGAAAAATGGTGGATCAGCGTATATTAAATCGATCTGCCCCTCATAATCAGGCAGCAAGGCAGACATGACCGCCAAATTATCACCGAGGATGAGCTGATCTTCAGCAGGGGTATCCGGGTAACCTATGCCTTGAGGATAGACGATAGTATCCAGCTGGAGCCCAGCCGGAATTGGTTGGGGAGAAGTCTTCGAATCCCAGGTGAGGAGGGGCATGGAGGCCTAATATCTGAGTGGATAGAGCCCCCTCCCTATCCTTGATCCTGGATTACTTCTTGAACTTCATTTTGAGGATATCCTCTAAAGTCGGCTGTCCGATCTCCTGCAGTTCGTAACGCACGCGCTGGCTGGGTTTGTTTATCTTTAACAAACCGGCCAGGTCGATCGGCGTGCCAATGATCACCAGGTCTACATCGGCATTGTTGATAGTTTGCTCCAGCTCACCCACCATCTGGTCGCCATAGCCCATAGCAGGCAGAATTGGGCCGGTGGTTGGATATTTCTGGTAGGTCTGCAGGATCGAGCCAACTGCGTACGGCCGAGGATCGACGATCTCAGCTGCGCCGAAACGGCGGGCTGCCACCCAACCAGCGCCATATGCCATTTCTCCATGGGTCAGGGTCGGGCCGTCTTCGACCACCAGCACCCGTTTCCCGCGAATAGCGAGGGGATCGTCGACAAATAATGGCGAGGCAGCTTCGATGACAGTGGCGTTTGGATTGAGCAGGTGAAGGTTTTGGCGGACAGTCATCACGTCCTCGGCGGCAGCTGTATCAACCTTGTTGATCACAAACACATCTGCAGCGCGGGCATTAGCCTCTCCGGGATGGTAAGTCATTTCGTGACCAGGTCGGTGCGGGTCGGCGACCACGATATGCAGGTCGGTGGCATAGAACGGCAGGTCGTTGTTTCCGCCATCCCACAGGATGATATCCACTTCCTCTTCAGCCTGGCGCAAGATTCGTTCGTAATCGACGCCCGCGTAGACTACCACACCATTGTCGAGGTGCGGTTCGTATTCCTCCCGCTCCTCGATAGTGCAGTCATGCACATCCAGGTCTTCATGGGAGGCGAAACGCTGCACAGCCTGGGCGACCAGGTCGCCATATGGCATTGGGTGGCGGATCGCTGCCACGCGATAACCCATATCCTTTAGAATTTTGGAGACACGCCGGGTGGTCTGGCTTTTACCAGCGCCAGTGCGTACTGCACACACCGCCACAACCGGTTTGGTGGATTTGACCAAAGTCGTGTCCAGGCCCATCAGGTGAAAATCTGCGCCGGTGGCCAGCACGAGGGATGCCTTGTGCATCACATATTCATGCGGCACATCGCTGTAGGCGAAAACGACCTGATCGACCTTCTGACTTTTAATCAGCTGTGGCAGCTCAGCCTCAGGATAGATGGGGATACCCTCAGGGTAGCGGGAACCTGCCAGCTCGGACGGGTATTTGCGTCCTTCGATGTTGGGAATCTGGGTAGCGGTAAAAGCTACAACCTGGTAATCCTGGTTATCTCGGAAGAAAACGTTGAAATTATGGAAATCACGCCCTGCGGCGCCCATGATCAGGGTACGGATGGGTGGCATAGTCTGGTTTAAGCTCCTTATTCTGGTTGATTTTATGGGATAAGGGAAATATCCCGATCTTACATGACATCAGGGGGGTGGATGCCCAATAAAGCAAGCGCGTTAGCTATGGTCTGTCTTGCGGCAGCCACCAGCCTCAATCGATTAGCTCGGATGGCAGGTTCGGCTTTCAGCACCGGACATTGCTTGTAGAAATTGTTGAAGGTGCCCGCCAGTTCAAAAGCCAGGTTGGTGATATGCAGTGTCTTATACTCAGCTGCGGCGCGCTGGACTTCGCCAGGGAAGCGCGAGATGGCATCGATCAGCTCAATTTCAACCGGGTCAAGTTCATGCTCGACAGGGATAGATCCAGGGAGCGGTTCTTCCATGCGGCGCAGGATGCTGTTGGCGCGTACATGCGCATATTGGATATAAGGCGCTGCCTGTCCGTTGAAATCCAGGGCGCTTTCCCAATCGAAAGTGACAATCTTGGTATTGTCCCGCGCCAGCATGGGATACTTGAGGGCTCCCATGCCAACCGCTCGTGCTACAGCTTCCTTCTGTTCTCCGCTCAGGGAAGGGTTCTTCTCCTCCACCACCGCCAAGGCGCGCTGGTGCGCCTCGCGGATTAAACCTTCGAGCAGCACAATTGTGCCTTCACGCGAGGCCATGACCACATTCCCCGGCAAATTTACAACCTCGTACGGCAGGTGCATGCTGCGGGTCGCCCATGGGTACCCGGCGATCTCCAGGGTTTTAAAAACCTGCTGAAAATGCAGCGATTGGCGCACATCCACGATATAAACCGAAGAAGAGAGATCGTAGTCGCTGAACTTCTTTATCGCCAGGGCCAGGTCCTCAGTGGAGTACAGCGCGGTGCCGTCAGAGCGCAGTACAACCAGCACCCGGTACTTCTCCTTCTGCAAACCGAGCTGGTCATCTATGCGCACAATAACCGGGCCGCCGGTGGGACGTTCGTCCTCAGCAATACCCTGCTCAATCAACTCAGCGACCACCTTCTTTCCCGGCTGTTCCATTTGCGAGTTGGAATACCAGAGATCGAAGTGGATATCCAAAATGGTATACATTTTTTCAAAATGGTCGAGCGACCACTGGCGAGTCTCTTCCCACAGGGCGACTACCTCTGGATCACGGCGATCCCAGCGAGCGTACAAAGCTCGTACTTCGGCTTCCAGCTCCGGGTCCTGTTCCAGTCGCTGTATGGCTTCGGTATATAAATCACCCATCCAACTGGTTGTATCCTCTGGGGGTTCTTCCCCCAGGTGGTGCTGGATGTAGTTCCACAACCATTTGATCACATGCAAACCCATATCCCCGATGTAGTTGGCGCGCACAACATCATAGCCAGCGAACTCAAGAATGCGGCAGAGGGAATCGCCCAGGATGGCGCTGCGCAGGTGACCGACGTGAAATGCTTTATGGGTGTTGGGATTGGAGTACTCGACCATCACCTGCTCCCCCCTGGAGGCGCCGCGACCAAATTCAGCTCCCTCCTCCAGGACCTGATCGATCACCCGTTGGGTGAAGTCAGCCGAGGAAAAATACAGGTTTAGATAACCCTTAACAGCTTCAACCCGGCTGAAACCATCCGGGATGCCGAGCTGCTCAGCCAGGCCAGAAGCGATCTCCTGGGCTCGCTGGGGGACATTTATCTTCTTCCCCGTACGAGCTTCTTGGGCAGCGATCGGAAAACAAGGCGTTGAGATGCCCCATCCACCTTCAAAGGGGATCGGATTCCACTGGATCCCCCCTGGATCAGGGACTTCCTGAGCGGCGAGGTAAGCTCGGATTTGAGTTTCGATGGCTTGTTGTTCGCGCTCAAACATAGACTTTCCAGCGGTTAATTCAAGAATTGAGGATCAGGATTTAAAGATTTTGCAGAGAGGGGATTATAACATCCATCCCCGGCTTTCAATAAGGTTGAATCAAAAACGGGAGCAATAAAGCTCCCGTTTGGTACCAAAAATTATCCGCGGCTGAAATATTTCAGGCGCTTTGACTTTCCAGGGCTGCCAGCTGCTTCATCAGACGGCCCTTCCGCCGGGAAGCGTTGTTTTTGTGCAGGACGCCTTTTTCGGCAGCCTTATCCAGGGCACTGACAGCCTTAAGTGTCGCCGCCCGCGCGGCTTCTAAATCCTCTTCCAGGATCGATGCCCGAGCATCACGGACGGAAGTACGCGCCTGACCGCGAAAAACACGATTGCGCAGGCGGCGCTTCTTGTTTTGTCTGTTACGTTTAATTGCTGATTTTAAATTTGGCAAAGTATTTCCTCCAACTAGTCATTCCGGTATAACGGCGTGTAATTTTACTTCATCCGCCGGGTTTTGTCTAGTCATTCCGTTCAGTACTCCCATAAACCATCCACAATGTTGCTCTTCGTCTATTTCAGCGCCTGTAGTATGAAGAAAATCCAAATTGCCGCTTTTGGCGTTCCGGAAAATGATATGAACCCAGATGGGACTTACCGACCTCGCATCTCGCCTGAGCATTTACGCCATCTTTGGAAGATGAAGCAGGAAAGCAACAAACCAAAAACCACTCAACAGGATATTTCAAAAGATTCTTTAGATGTCGATAACCCCGGCAGG
>JBEQLH010000098.1:2849-9709 GCA_040326075.1 Anaerolineales bacterium | reverse complement strand
TATGATGATTTTGGCAATCCGCTCGGATCGAAAGAATGTGAAGAGGGTCAAATCTTCATTGAACCCCAGGGTATGTGCGTCATGAGTGGCTTAGGTATTGAAGACGGGCGAGCGATGCGGGCTCTTGATGCTGTAGCTGAGCATCTCGCTACCCCACACGGGATTGTCCTCCACCAACCAGCTTTCAGCCGCTATTATCTGCATCTGGGTGAGATCTCCACCTATCCAGCCGGGTACAAAGAGAATGCCGGCATTTTCTGTCACAATAATCCCTGGATCATGATCGCCGAAACATTGGTCGGACGGGGGGATGCAGCTCATGACTATTACTTGAGAATTAATCCTTCAGCACGCGAAGAGATCAGCGAGGTCCACAGATGCGAACCCTACGTATACGCTCAAATGATCGCGGGGCGTGACGCTCCAGCATTCGGTGAAGCTAAGAATTCCTGGCTCACGGGCACCGCGGCCTGGAATTACGTTGCCATCACGCAGTGGATCTTGGGCATCCGTCCAACTTTCGATGGTTTGCAGGTCGAGCCGGTGATTCCAGCAGACTGGGATGAGTTTGATGCAGTTCGCTACTACCGGGATGTTCGCTATGAGATTAAGATTTCGCGCCAGGGTCCCGGCAATCAAGTCCAACTAGAGGTTGATGGTAAATCTGTCATAGGGACATGCATTCCGGTCCCACCAGCTGGAACGAGCGTGGTGCAGGTTGCAGCACGCATTGGCGAGGCTAAGATATCAAATTTATCCTCAGCAACCTAATTTCGGGCAACACAATTTTTGCCTAGGAGTTTTTTAACCAAGCGGATGGTTGGGGAGAGCCAACCAATTTACGCAGCTAATGAAAAAAGGTGGAGTAATGAGTCAAACGAAGAATAAGTTTCCTCCAGGTTTTGTCTGGGGAGCAGCGACAGCAGCATACCAGATCGAAGGTGCCTGGGATGAAGATGGTAAGGGCGAAAACATCTGGGATCGCTTCAGCCACACCCCAGGAAAAATCGATAATGCTGACAGCGGTGATATCGCTTGCAATCATTACCATCGTTGGCGTGAAGATATCCAGTTGATGAAAGATATGGGATTGCAGGCTTACCGATTCTCAATATCCTGGGCCAGGCTCATACCTGAGGGGCGTGGGGGGGTCAACCAGCCCGGGATCGATTTTTACAGCCAATTGGTAGACAATCTATTGGAAAATGAGATTGAACCTTACGTTACGCTGTATCATTGGGATCTCCCACAGGCATTACAGGATCAGGGCGGCTGGCCAGCGCGCAGCACGGCCGAGGCTTTCGTTGAATATGCAGACCTGGTATCTCGGAGACTGGGTGATCGTGTTCGGAATTGGATGACATTAAACGAACCATTTGTCAGCGCCTGGGTGGGTTATATGGAGGGTCGTCACGCACCTGGGCATCAAGATGTTGATGAGATGCTGGCAGCTGCGCATCACCTCTTACTGGCACATGGTTGGACAGTTCCCGTAATACGCGCCAATGTACCTGATTCACAAGTTGGCATCGTGTTGAATTTGAGCGGTAAAGTGCCAGCATCGAACAGCTTTGCAGATCGAGCGTCAGCCTGGCGTGAAGACGGTATTCTCAATCGCTGGTATTTGGATCCGTTGGCTGGGCGAGGTTATCCTCTAGATATCGTCGAGCACTACAGAAGACCGATGGATTTTATCCATGCAAATGATATGGAATCCATCGCTGTGTCCACTGATTTTCTTGGCGTAAACTTCTACACACGCGGGGTTGTGCGCAGTGAAGCGGTTCCGGAAGCTGAGAATGAATCCCGCACCGTTTTTGTTAACCCAAACCCTACCGAGATGGGATGGGAAGTTTATCCAGAAGGACTATATGAAATCTTAGGACGTATCCATTTCGACTATAACTATCCAAAGATTTACATCACAGAGAATGGGGCAGCATACCCCGACACGGTCAATGAGCAAAAGCAGGTAGATGATCCCTTACGGATCGCTTATATTATGGGACACCTGAAATCAGTCTCTAAAGCGATCGAGGCGGGTGTACCGGTTAAAGGCTACTTTGCCTGGTCACTCATGGATAATTTTGAGTGGTCTTTTGGCTACACTAAGCGTTTCGGATTGATCTACGTCGATTTTGAAACTCAAAAACGAATTCTGAAAAGCAGCGCTAAGTGGTACCGAAGCGTTGTCCAATCCAATGAAGTCATAGAATAGAGTTGGATTAACAGGTAGGGGTTCAAACAACATGCAATACGGTTACTTTGATGACAACACAAAGGAATACGTGATCACGCGACCCGATACCCCAATGTCGTGGAGCAATTATCTGGGTTCGACTGAGTATGGGGCGATAATCACCAATAACGCCGGTGGATATGGTTTCTACCAATCAGGCGCGCGGGGACGATTTCTGCGCCTGCGATTCAACAGTGTCCCCATGGATCAACCTGGTCGTTATTTTTATCTGCATGACAAGGAAAGCGGCGAATACTGGTCTGCCTCCTGGCAGCCTGTGGGCAAATCTCTTGATCAATACCAATCCACCTGCCGGCATGGAACCGCTTATACCATGATCGAATCCAATTATTCTGGAATCGCTACAGAAGCCACTTACTTTGTTCCCCTGGAGCAAGCTTTCGAGTACTGGCGCTTGAAGATCACCAACCAGAGCGAGCGGAAACGCGAGCTCTCGATTTTCACATTCTGCGAGTTCACCAACCAATGGGATACCTACCAGGACCGGGTCAATCTCCAATACTCGCTCTTTATCGTGCGAGGTGAGTTAACGGGTGATGGACTGCTGCGGGTTGCGATCCAGGATAATTTGACACCCGATTCAGACAGCTTCTTCATTCATGATATTGCTCGGCATACCTGGATGGGTTTGATCGGTGCCTCGATAGTTGGGTATGACTCCAGCCGGGAAGCATTCTTGGGTCCATACCGGAGTTATCACAATCCACTGGTCGTCGAAAAGGGTCTGAGCACCAACAGCGACGCCTATGGGGACAATGCCTGCGGGAGCCTGGCGACAACCATTTCTCTACAGCCGGGAGAGTCCCGCGAAATCCTGGTTTTACTTGGTATTGGTGACGCCCGCACAGTTGGCAAACGGACAGTCGCTGAATTCGGATCTTTGGAGCGAGTGGAAACCGAACTGCAAAAAATCAAGAAAGAGTGGCACGCCAAATTAGAAAGCCTGATAGTGGATACGCCGGACGAAGATCTGAACCACACAGTTAACGTATGGGGACTTTATAACTGCCTGGTTACCTTCGCCTGGTCTCGGGCTGCCAGCCTGGTCTATAACGGCGAACGTGATGGATTGGGTTTTCGTGATTCAGTCCAGGATATTTTGGGGGTAGCAGCTGCTATCCCTGAAGAGGCTCAAGAACGCCTGGAATTAATGCTCACCGGTCAATTATCGAACGGCGGAGCGATGCCAATCATCAAGCCGTTTGAACACCGACCTGGCCAAGAAATCCCCCCGCAACCTGAAGAGTATCGATCCGATGACTGCCTGTGGTTCTTCAACGCCATCCCAGCTTACGTAAATGAAACCGGGGATGTGGATTTCTACACTAAGGTGCTGCCTTACGCTGACCAGGGTGAAGCCACAGTTTTCGGTCACTTACGGCGTGCCCTGGAGTTCAATTTAGAGCGTACCGGTGAGCATGGTCTACCTTGTGGTCTGTCCGCTGACTGGAATGACACGCTGCGACTCGGTTATCACGGGGAAAGCTTGTTTGTTGCCTTCCAGTTACGATTGGGATTGACGACCTACGCTCAGATCGCAGAATATTTGAGTAAACCTGAGGAAAGAGCCTGGGCACTTGCTGAGCGTGAAAAATTGGATACCAGTATTCAAGCCTGCGCCTGGGATGGAGACTGGTTTATCTGGGCGATTGGCGAGGATGGCACAGTTTACGGCACCCGGGAATATGAAGAAGGGCAAGTCTACCTGAACACACAGGTCTGGTCGATCATCAGCGAGGCAGCCACCCCGGAACAAGCTGCCTGCTGCATGCAGACTGTTTTCGAGCGTCTGTATACACCATATGGCTTAATGCTTTGTTCCCCCCCGGTGATAAAAACTTCAATTGAAGTCATGCGCGCAGTGGTCTTTAACCCCGGCATTAAAGAGAATGCAGGTATCTTCAACCACACCCAGGGTTGGGGAGTGATGGCCGCCTGTATGCTGGGCGATGGCGATCAAGCTTACGAGTATTACCGGGCCTCAATGCCGGCAGCTTATAACGACCGCGCAGAGCTGCGCCAGATTGAACCTTATGTGCAAGGCCAGACGACTTACTCGACTTATTCACCCCGGCCCGGAAATACGCGCACTTCCTGGCTGACTGGCGCGGCAGCCTGGTCCTATTACAGTGCAACCCAGTACATCCTGGGTATAAAACCTGAGATAGATGGCTTGCGAATTGATCCTTGCATCCCATCAGAATGGAGTGGCTTCTCTGTCTCACGCAGGTTTAGAGACCAGATGTTGCACATAACTGTACATAATCCCCATAAAGTCTGCCAGGGAGTGGTCAAAATGACCATCAATGGGGAAGTCGTTCCTGGAAATTTAATCCCCGCTGATTTACCTGGTAATGAACACAAGGTCGAGGTTTGGCTGGGGACCTGAATTAAAATAACTAATCATTCCCAAATCTGTAGATCCTCAATATTCTCAATTTAAGAAATAACTGGCAACAATACATACAAGGCACGTGGAACGCGTAGTTTACGCCTATCTCATCCTCAACCAACTCTTGAAAAAATCCTCCAGCAGTCGCTTAAACAACAATATCAGAATTTTGAATAATCGAACGAGGCGATGCGCTTCGGTGTGACGCGCACGATAACACATTCCCATTTGTCAGATAACTTCCTGGCATAATCCTCAGCTTCCTCCCGGGACCTGGTCCTCTCGAAGATGGCGATCCGTTTGGTGATGACATCATCATAATCTAACTCCGCCGAGCCATAGATCAGGGCTGCCCTGAAGGGTACATCCGAGATATCGATCAGTAAGCTAACATTGTTATTTCGTTTGATGTTCCTGATTTTTCGACTTGGATCCTGGTGGCAATTTGTATTTCACCTTCCTGATACTTGAAAAATACCGGGGCAATATGAATCGTGCCGTCCTTATTGATTGTGCCCAATCTGGCGAACAATGCCTCTTCAAATAAGGAAACAACTTCCTCTTTTGTCATCGTGGGTGCCTGAGGATATTCAACCTCTTCAATCCATTCTCCAACCATATCATTTCCTCCTTATCACAAACTTATCCCCGAATTTCCAATGGCTTATCCAGAAATGTTTTTGATACTCGTGAATATCAAGAATGTCCTGCTCGAGTATTCAGTTATTTTCTAAGTCATACTCATTCCCTAAAAATTCGATGATTTCTTGCACAATGACTTTGATTGGTTGATCAACATCTAGTTGCAGAGCATCCAATGGAATTTCTAATGTATCAAATTGGCTAATCAGCATCTCAGGTTTCATGAAGTGATCGTTTCTAGAATGCAATCGGCTCCGAATTAGATCATAATCTCCTTTCAGAAACACGAAGACTACACCGTCATTTTCTTCTCGGAGATACTGGCGATACTTCGCTTTCAATGCAGAGCAAGTCAAGATAGTATTTGTTTCAGAATGGAGTTGTTCTGTTATCAGATCATGCAAACTTTCCAACCAGGGAGTTCGCTCATCATCGTTGAGCGGCATACCGCTTGTCATTTTCTCCACATTTTCTGCTAAATGGAAATCATCACCTTCAAAGAATGACCAACCCAGCTCAGCGGATAAAGCCTGACCGATGCTGGTCTTTCCACAACCAGAGACGCCCATTAAAACAATCGCCAGAGCCATGGCCTAAATTTGGCGCAATCGATATAAAGTCTCCCCTGCATTCGGCACGAATAATACTCCTTCATCTTCACCTGGTGGTTACCAATTCAAAGGTAAGAGGTGTTTTATCATTGGTCACACGAATTGTACGGCTTTCTCCAGGGATGAGATCAAAGTTATTATCGCTGAAATGAGTCCGCTCGTCCGGTGAGATCAAATGAAAATAATACAAATACGCGCTCGCATTCAACTGAACCATTAGCTCATTATCACTCAAATTGGTGAAAGGTACAACAGGTTCAACTACCGAATCAGATATCTCTTGTGATACTATTCCTGAAATCAATTGACTGTCTTGCTTTGCAGCTATCCGAAAGAAAAAAGGATATAACTTGAAAGTCTCTGTCATTGGTGGCGGATCCACGTATACCCCTGAACTAGTAAATGGATTCCTTGACCGGGTTCAAGAATTTCCACTTAGAGAACTGTGGTTGATGGATATCGATGAACACCGATTGAAAGTAGTAGGGGGCTTTGCCCAGCGAATGGTGCAGGCCAAGGGATCACCTTTCAAGGTGGTCTTGACCACGAACCAGCGTGAGTCAATCGCTGACTCAATCTATGTGATCACTCAACTTCGCGTGGGGCAGATGCAGGCGCGCCGCGCTGATGAATACCTGGGTCAACGGCATGGCTTGATCGGTCAAGAGACGACCGGTGTGGGAGGGATGGCAAAAGCCCTGCGAACCATCCCCGTCATTCTCCAAATCGCCAGTGATATGCGAGAGCTGGCAAAGCCCGGTGCCCTATTGGTGAACTTCACTAACCCGGCCGGGCTGGTCACCCAGGCATTACACCAGCATGCTCCCGATGTAGAATCAGTGGGGGTGTGCAACGTACCGATCACAGCCAAGATGGAAATCATCGAACATATTGAGAGCGAATTTGGAGATAAGATCGATGCAATGCGAGCAGAGCTCAACACGCTTGGACTGAA
>JBEQLH010000098.1:0-2749 GCA_040326075.1 Anaerolineales bacterium | reverse complement strand
GCATGTATGCTGATCCCGAAATGCAAGAGCCCCCCGAAGATTTGATGAAGCGCGGGGGAGCTTTTTATTCCACTGTCGCAACACAGTTATTAAACGCCCATTTTAACAACTTGAACGAGATTCATGTGGTCAATGTGGCGAATAATGGTGCAGTTCAGGATTGGCCAGCTGACTGGGTTTTAGAAATGCCTGCCAAAGTGAACCAGAAAGGAATCCACCCTTTACCGGCTGAGCCATTACCGCCAGTATGTTTCGGTCTGATAGCCCAAGTAAAGGCCTACGAGCTGCTGACTGTTGAAGCTGCTGTTCTTGGCGAACGGGATGCTGCTTACCAATCATTACTGGCGCATCCTTTGGGGCCCGAAGCCGATAAGATCCAGGAAGTTTTGAACGATATGCTCACCACTCATCGCCAATATTTACCAAAATTCTGGGAGGGGTAAAACTACCATTATGAAATACTACCTTGGCGCCGATGTCGGCAGCTCTAAAACTCAAATATTGATCGCTGATGAGAAAGGACAAACGGCTGGTGTGGGCTTGGCCGGACCAGGTAATCACCAGACGGTTGGATATGAGGGTATGTTTTCAGCGCTCCAAGAAGGTATTAGCCAAGCGTTGAACGAGGCCGGGATCCCGGTGAAGGATATCTCTGGTGCGGGATTCGGAATCTCTGGTTATGATTGGCCCTCCGACGAATCAAAAATGCTTGAAATCATAACCAGGTTGGATCTGCAAGCACCGCTGGAAATGCATAACGACGCTGTACTCGGGCTGGTGGCGGGTGCAGAGCAGGGGTGGGGGATCGCAGTGGTCTCCGGATCTGGTTGCAACTGCTGGGGGTGGGATCGCAATCGAAAAAACATCGGACATGTGACTGGTTTCGGGTATTTGACCGGAGAGGCAGCTGGAAGTACAGAGCTGGTTTACCGCGCCATGCAGCTGGTTGCCCATGCATGGACTAAACGTGGTCAAGAGACTGCTTTAACTCAGTCATTTATCGACTATGTCGGTGCCAAAGATATCGAGAATCTTTTGGAAGGTTACACAACTGCTTGCTACCAGATTGATGGAGATGCCGCGCGATTAGTTTTTCAGGTTGCAGAGGCGGGTGACCTGGTTGCCCGCCAGCTGATTCACTGGGCTGGCAGCGAATTGGGTGAACTGGCCAAGGCAGTAATCCGCCAGTTGAATTTCCAATCTCGATCATTCGATGTAGTGCTGGTTGGCAGTATGTATGAGGGAGGTGCATTGCTAATTGAACCAATGCGAGAGACTATTCAGCAGCTGGCACCAGGGGCGCGCCTGGTGAGATTGAGTGTGCCACCCGTAGTTGGCGCGCTGCTGATCGGTATGCAGGCTGGCGGGCTGCAGCCAACTCCTGAAATCCGTAAGACATTGACCGGTTCGTTGAGTTGACTCAATCTGTGATCACTAGGCCCCCGCCGGGAGACGGGACGGGGGCGTGGGAAATTTTTACTATAACGACTTGGATAGTTATCTACTTGGTGCAATTGTGTCCGAGGGGAAATTAGATTCGGGTGACAGCCGATCTGCTGATGGCAATCGCTCAATGCTATGCTGATCGATTGTATTAAATGAGTGATGTTATAATCGCACTGCAATGGAAAAAGATATAATCCTTGAACGCTCTCGTTCTATTCTTATCAATTCCCCAAATGTTTATTTAGCTTATCTCTTTGGATCTCAGGTCGACGATAAAACGGGGCCCATAAGCGATATAGATCTAGGCGTCCTATTTAAGGATGGAATGGATATATTAAATGCGCGTTCAAGGATAGCCTATGAGCTGGGAGAAGAACTACAATTCCAGCGGATAGATATTGTCTCGCTCAATGAAGCCTCGGTAGAATTGGCATATGCAATTATCTCTCAAGGGATTTGCATTTACCAGCGTGATAATGCTATAAGAGTCGAATTCGAGGCACAAGTGTTGAGCAGATATGGTGATTACCTGCCAGTGTTACGATCTCAACGGCAGGAAATCCTGGGAGAAAAAGGAGATGAACGTCGAATTCAGCGGTATCGAGAGGCGCTTAGACGAACTGAGCGAACGCTTAGCCAGATTAGAGCCGCTTAGGGATAAACCCCGGTCCGAGTTCGACCAAGATCCGTATTTGCGCGACATTGTAGAAAGAAATCTGGAAATTGCTGCACAGTCCTGCATCGATATTTGCCATCGAATCATTGCTTTAGAGAACGCACGCAAACCAACGGACTACTATGAGGCGATCCTGATCATGGGGGAGCTGGGGGTATTGCCAGTAGATTTTTCACAACACCTGGCGCCTATGGCCGGATTTCGGAATATCCTGGTACACGAGTACATAAGCGTGGATTGGGATCTTGTTTATGAGAAATTACGGCAGCTGGATGATCTGGATCGTTTCAGAGAGCTTGTCCGTCTTTGGATGAAAAACAGAGGTGTGGGTTAATCATGGAGTGGGGGGAAATAGCCAGCAACCAAGATGTCTGGCGCTAAATATTATCCGCCCCGCACAAGGTGCGGGACCGGCTAATTGACGCCCTGCAAAAAAACATTATCCGCCCCGCACTCCGTACGGGACAGGCTAATTTACGCCCCTTTCCCCCGCTGAAAACTGCGGGACTTACGCTAGGAAGGAAAGATCCAGATCCCGGAACCGGGACGGGACGGGGCCAAGGGAATTTACACGAATAACCACGAATATTCCGTGTAGATACCCGCCAATGAGTAGGTTTTTCCCCT
>JBEQLH010000325.1:0-3316 GCA_040326075.1 Anaerolineales bacterium | reverse complement strand
GATGATACTTGAGCTCCTCCGGCTCGAGGTGGCTGACGTTGTCCTCCTCCAGGTCAACCCGCACCCAGTTGATCTTTCCGGAGAACTGGTTGCTCTCCCCTTCCGGATAGTCATCAGTCACTGGCAATGCCAGGTCTCCTCCAACATCCATGGTCTCATCGGCGGAGAAGATGAAGGGCACGGTCTTCTCGATCTTCCCTTCCGCAACCTTCTTATCATTTAGGTAAAGCGTTCCGGTCCCGCCGCCGCCAGGCGCGTCTCCTTCAAAGTTGAAGTGATAACGGATGTTGACGGTACCGGTGGGCAGCTTCTCTTCACCACCCACGTAGTAGTAATCTGCATCGAACCAATTATGGACATATTTCGCCGCGCCATTCTTGACATATAAACTCCAGCCGGCGAAACGTCCACCCTGGGCAATGATGACACCGTTGGCGCCTCCCTCGGGGATCTCGACCTCAGCGGTGATAGTATGTGAGCGGTTCTTGACGTTCAGCACCGTCATTTCCATCAAGTTGGTCATGCCTGGATAAAATGTCATCGTTTCTCTCCCAGCAGGGAGATCGGGACGCCCAGCAATGGCAGGATTGAAGCGTTCATACCTGCGATCATCGAGCGGGAAGACGTTGTATTTGGCAGATTCAATTAAGAACAGATCCTGTAGCTCGCGCAGCTTCTCGGGCATCTCCTTCGACAGATCGTGGGCCTGGCTCCAGTCCATAGTGGTGTTGTAGAGCTCCCACTCGTCCTCATCAAATGAGGGCAGTTCTTCAGCCAACCATGGGGTGCTGTGCTGCGTCACTGCCGTCCAACCTTCATGGTAGATACCGCGGTTGCCAAACATCTCGAAATACTGAGTCACATGCCGGTCCTCAGCTTCTGCATCATCGAAGGTGTATGCCATGCTCACGCCTTCGATCGGTTTCTGTGCGATGCCGTTGACCATGTAAGGTTCTGGTAAGCGAGAAGCTTCAAGGATTGTTGGCACCACGTCGATCACGTGGTGGAATTGGTGCCGTATCTCACCGCGAGCTTTTATGCCATTGGGCCAACTTATCGCGCAGCCGTTTCGCGTGCCTCCGAAGTGAGAGGCGACCTGCTTGGTCCACTGGTAAGGGGCGTTCATGGCATGGGCCCAACCGACCGGATAGTGGTTGAAAGCGTTGGGGCCACCGATATCATCCAGCCTGGGCAGCACATCCTCCAGCACTTGGGGAATGCCGTTGAGCGCCATCAGCTCGTTGAAGGTGCCGTCCAGACCGCCTTCAGCACTGGCGCCGTTGTCACCGGCTATGTAGTAGAAAAGCGTGTCATCGAACACGCCAATATCTTCCAGCGCATCAATTAATCTCATTACCTGGGCGTCGGTATGCTCGGCAAAGCCAGCGTAAGTCTCCATCAGCCTGGTATAGACTTTCTTTTCAGTGTCGTTCAATTCGTCCCAGGCGCGCACGCCATCGGGTCGTTCGGTGAGCTGGGTATCTTCGGGGACCAGGCCTTTCGCCTTCATGTTAGCGAGGGTTTCTTCGCGCACCGCATCCCAACCCTTATCAAACTTGCCCTTGTACTTCTCGATCCACTCCGGGGCGACGTGGTGTGGGGCGTGGGTGGCTCCAAAAGATAAGTACAAGCAGAATGGCTTGTCCGGTGTCATGGTGTGAATACCGCGCAGCCAGGCGATGGACTTGTCGGTGATGTCTTCTGAGATGTGGTAGCCCTGCTCTGCGGTGCCCCAGGGTTCGACCGGCGAGGTGCCCAGGAAAAGGGTGGGCGCCCACTGGTTGGTTTCACCCGCAACGAATCCGTAGAATTTCTCGAAGCCGTCACCGGTCGGCCAGCGGTCGAAGGGACCGGACATGCTGACTTCCCAGGTGGGAGTCTGGTGCATTTTACCGGCCGCACCGGTGCTGTAGCCGTTAAGGCGCAGCATCTCGGCAATCGTTGCAACGGTATTGGGGCGTACGCTGGTCTGACCGGGTGCACCGGTAGCGACCTCGGCTACAGAGCCCATCTCAGCGGAATGGTGGTTGCGGCCGGTGAGCAGTGCCTGGCGGGTGGGTGAACACAGCGCGGTAGTATGAAAGCGGCTGTACTGCAATCCCCGTTCAGCGATCACCTCCATAGCCGGCATGTTTACCGGTCCACCATTTGCGCTTGGGCAGCCGAAACCCATGTCGTCAATCAGTACGATGACCACATTGGGCGCGCCCTTTGGTGGTCGCAGGGGTTTGATGGGAGGGAACTCGGCCTGGCGGGCGTCCAGGGCGATCTTGCCCCTGGATGGAATGTCGGGTACCGGGAGTATCTCCCTTCCAGTTTTTTCAGGATCTTGTGCCATTGTTGTTTCTCCTTTCTTTTTGTTGAATTAAGTTCAACCTGATACCAATCTTTGAGGTTGCATTGGTTCAGATAAGACTAGGTTTATCTGATTATAATTGATTTATTCACGAAGGATAATCTCATTTGAACTCTTTAAGGTTGAAAATCACCCTCGTGGTGGACATTTGGGTTGTAATGATGATGTGGCCAACATCAAAAGAGAGTTTGTGGGGTCTATACAATTGAATATCCTGTCCTTGATGCCGAGATCCAGTAGTGGTCAGGAAAGAGGTGTATGGATTTTATCCTTTGAGCCGCACTGAACGCAAAAGTAAAGGGGCTGCCATAACTGACAGCCCCATAATCTTTGTGGCTTGCTTGATAGATGGATATTCTTTGGTGGTGCCACTCAGTCGAACTGATAGTTGAAGTCACCCCGATCAGGTGAATTATAGAAGTGGTATTTTTCGATCGAGCGCTCACCGGCATTGGGGGGTTTACCTTCACAACGAGTGAAGACCAGCGCGGTTAGGTGTGTTATATCAACCGTCCCTGTAGCGGTCTTTCCGTAAGCCACGGCGACTTTGGAATTGCGATGTTTCTCGATCAACTGGAGGATATAGGTTTCGAGGGTCTCCTTGCTCATGCGGAACTTGCTTTTCAGATAGAGCAGTTCTTTATCTAAGAAAAAGCAGTACGAGCAAGCCAGGTTGCAGGTCGCGCCGCTTGACTTTGCCAAAACATTGATGCGGGGAGGTAAAGATGTTTGTTCCATATAATTTGGTAAAGTTGAGTATTCGTCGACCACCCATAGGATGGCACCAGTATTTATTGCCGTTGTCTCATCCAATTTTTCTTGGGGTAAATTATTTGCTCCTTTCTGGGTATTTCATTTGGTCTTCCTGCTTTGTTAGTGATTATATTGTCTGAGTACGAGCGAACATTCTCACATCAGGTTAGCTTCCATAAAATGGTTATACTATTCGTTTACACACTT